>NZ_JAYRLZ010000272.1:0-5688 GCF_041904975.1 Chitinimonas sp.
GCTTTTCTCTGTGTGCTCTGTGTTCTCCGTGCCCTCTGTGTCTACAGATTTGGCTGTTTAAAACCTGGGTTGGTTCTCAACACGGGCCATCCGACTCTCCCGCCAGTATCTCCGGCTGGCACAGCATCTGTACTTCATCCAGCTGATAGTCGCCTGACAGCACATTGGCGATCAGGCCGGCCATATGGCGGCCGGGGTGGTGGTGGGCTGGCTGGATGACGGCGGTGATATTGATGCCATTGAGCAAGGTGTCCGGCGGGCTGCCGTCGTAAACGATCACCGACATCTGCCGGCCAATGGCCACGCCGCGGTCCAGTAGCGCCCGTACCGCCCCTTCGCCGGCCAGATTGTTGTCGATGATGACCGCCGACGGCCACTGCGCTTGCTCCAGCAAACCCAGCATGGCGTTGTAGCCACTGCTGCGCGCCAGGCCGGCGCTGGGCATCCAGCGCGGCTCGACGGGCAGGGCGGCGGCGCGCATCGCCTCGATAAAGCCGGCGTGCCGGCCATAGGCAAAGTTGTAGTGCAAGGAGGCATGGATATAGGCGATGCGGCGATGGCCCAGCTCGACCAGGCGCTCCACCGCCATCCGGCTGCCGGCTGCATTGTCGAAATCAAACCACGGGTAGCCGCTGGCGTCGGCAGTGCGGCCATAGGCCAGAAACGGCACACCGGCCTGGCGCAGATAATCGATGCGCTCGTCCTGGCGCAGGGTGCGCGCCACGATAAAGCCATCAACCCGCCGCCCCGTCACCAAGCGGTCATAGGTGTCGAGCTCGCCTTTTTCGGTGGCTGAAGCAATCAGCAAATCGATATGCTGGGCCGCCAGGCCTTCGGTCAGCCCGGCGACCACGCTTAAAAAGCGCGGGTCGGCTACATCGCCATGCTCCAGCGGATGGACAATGCCCACCGCATTGGCGCGCCCCAGCGCCAGACTGCGCGCCACCGGATTGGGTTGGTAGCCAAGATTGCGCGCGGCCTCCACCACCCGCTGCCGAGTCTTTTCGCTGACATCGGAATAGCCATTCAGCGCGCGGCTGACGGTGGTCATGGAAAGTTGCAGATTGGCGGCCAGCGCTTTGAGGTCCATTGACGCCTCGGTTCAGGGTTCAGGGCAATAAGGGAATGGTACTCAGCCTGGGTTTGCCCGATTGCCTGTGCAGGAAAAAGCCACCGCCAGGCCGATGCCGGCACATCCCCAGATCAGCGCCGCGACCACTTCAAAGGTATTCCACAGTTCCGGATGAGTGGTGCCGAGCAGGGGTAGCAACAAGGCGCGGATCAGGCAGGCACCGGCCATGACAGCCAGACCGGGGCGCTGCAATGGCGGACGCGGAACGAGCTTGAGGGCAGAGGCGGCATAGTAGCCACAACTGCCCATCAGGGCTGCAATGACCAAGGCTGCAACCGGCGCCAGCCAGGTGCCTTCGCGGGCCGAGGTGGAGAATCGGGGAGGCGCGCGGAAAAACTCGAACCAGCTAGCACCACCAAACACTGCGCCGATGTGTATCACCACGCCTGCAGCAGCAATCAGCATGGTGAGATAGATCCATAGCTTGCTTCGATGTCCCATATTTCCCATTTCTGGCCGATTGCGCACTCCAGCCCGGCGAACTGACGTGCCAAGCCTGCCAATTTATCAGGGTTTTCATCGGGTGGCTGATCGCCGCTTCTGTCTGCGGCATTGGCCGCGCCACAAAAAAAGCAGGCGCGAGCCAGCTGTGGTTTAAGTAGCAGGCATACCGCGCCAGAGAGGAGTGAACAAAAGGGAGGGCACAAGGCCCTCCCAAAATACCGGTGCCACCCGACCAGAACGGGCGGCGGACCAAACCAGATTTGCAAGCTTGCGATTTGCGCGTACCGATACACACCTACCGCGACGCTTCCAAAGCGGTTTGGATCGTATCTCAAAACGCTTTGGTAAGTAAACTACAAATCAGCGGGCCGAGCCGTTGCACGGTTTTGTTATGCTGCCGGACTAAGCAGATTGCAGGCGTTCGAGTAGCTGCCTTGCGGAAGCAAAACTACAGGTGTCGTCCATGAATATGCAGTCCAACCGCGCGCGCTGGCGCGGCATTGTTGCGCTTACCGCCGTGTCGTGCGCCGCGCAGATCGGCCAGTTCGGCATCGCCTTTGTGCTCTATCCGCTGGCACTGAGTGCCCGTGGCGGCGCACCCTGGCAGCTGGGCCTGGTTGGCGGCGCCCTGTGGGCGGGGATGGCGGCGGGCTTGTTGCTGGCGCCGCGGCTGATCCGCCGCCATGGCCATGGCGCGACGGTTGGGGCTGGCCTGCTGGTGAGTGGCCTTGCCCTGCTGCTAAGCCCCAGCCTGCCAACATCGAGCTGGGTTGCATTGGCGTTTGCCTGTGGCCTGGGCATGGGCTTGCGGTGGATCGGCAATGAAACCTGGCTGTACGACATCTTGCCCGAGAAGGCACGCGGCCGCCTGGTCGGGCTGCATGAAACCCTGCTGGGCATTGCTGCGGTGCTTGGCCCGGTTTTGATTGGCTGGCTGGATGCGGCGGGCAGTCGCATTTTCGTCGTGGCGGCAGCTTTTTGCCTGCTGGCGGCCCTGCCGCTGTATCTGGCGCGAGCCTATCGGGTTCCGGCTCATGCCGACCATGAATCGGCATCCTCCTTTGCCGCCTGGCTACGGGGCCTGGCGCGCCCCGGCGCGCTGATCGCCGGCCTGGGCGGCTTGATGGAAGGGGCGCTGCTGGGGCTGTTTGCTGCCTATGCCGGTTGGCGCGGCCTGGATACTGCGCAGGCGGCATGGCTGCTGTCTGCCTATGGTGCCGGCGCGATGCTGTTGCAGTTCCCCTTGGGCTGGCTGGTCGATCATCGTGGCTTGCGCGTGGGCACCGTGGTAACGGCTGTCCTGACCGCCGTATGTGCGGTGCTGCTGTGGCCGGGGTTGTGCAATGGCTGGACGCTGGGCGCGCTGATGTTCGTGTTTGGCGGGGCGCAGGCCGGTTTCCTTACGCTGGGCATGATTGCCGCCACCGACGGACTGGGCGGCGCGGAAATGGCTGGCGAGGTGAGCCGGGTATCGCTGGCCTACTCAGGGCTGTCGGCGCTAGGCGCACCCTTGGTGGGCCTGCTGATCAGCGCCAGCAGTGGCGCGGCCTTGCTGGTATTCACCGTCATCGTCGCCTTGCTGCTGGCAACGCTGGTTCAGCGCCACCCGCAGCTGCGATCGTCCGTGGCGGCTAGTTAAGGCCGCTTGTGGTGCGTGATTTTCCGCCTTTCTTCTGATCTACTGACGCGCCGCGGGGGCAGAGGTGGAATCGATCAGCACAAAGCGCTCGCAGGCAATTCACCAATGCAAAAGCCCCGGGTCTCCCGGGGCCTTCCACACAGTGCGCGCAGTCCAGCAGGTAGCAAGCGCTCAAAGCTTTGGTATACGAATCCGGCTGATCATCAGCGAGCCGGAAATGGCAAACATCAGCACCAAGGGGTGAAAGCGGAAGCCGCCCAGGGTGACGACGCCGAACCACATATGCTCGCCCAATGCGCCTTGCGGCACGGCGGCCGCAAGAATGCCGACCAGCAAGATGGACGTGGGAATGGGCGTACCTTCGAAATACTTTACCTTGCCGCTGCCTTCTGACAGCTTTTCGGCGGTGACGTTGTAGCGCGCCAGCCGCGATACGCCACAGGCGACGAAAAACAGCAGCACCACCCGGTCGAACAGGCCCTGCATGCCGCAGCCATAGGCAATGGCGGCCGGAGCTACGCCAAACGAGATCACATCGGCCAGGGAATCGAGCTCACGACCCATGGCCGAACTCTTTTGCCGCCAGCGGGCGATGCGGCCGTCCAGCACATCGAACAACAGGGCAACGGGAATCAGGCCACAGGCGAAATACAGATGGATGACGTCATTGACCTGCAGATAGGTCATCACCGCAAACAGTGCACCGACGCCACAAAAGGCATTGCCGAGGGTAAACCAGTCGGCAAGGTGGAATTCGCGAATCATCGAAAACGGCTTGGGTCTATCCATAAAGGCCTCCGGCATTGCATTGAGCAATGCATGGTAATGGAAACTCGCCGGATTGGCAGCGCATGTATTGGCTTGACGGATGGCGAATCAGCGGGTTTCCCCGGTGCGGCCGAACCTGGTGAGGCCGCGCCATAGCCAGGCTGCCAGCAGGGCCGGTGCCCATACCCATTGCAATTCGCTTTGCAACACCGCCCAGCCACGCGCACTGAACATCGGCGCCACGCCGATCGGCGAGACAGCAATAGGCTGAAGTGGGGCGAAAATGCGTTCGCTGGAAAAGGGCCAGAGCAACGCCGGCCCGAGCCCGCCGCTGGTCAGGCTGTCGAGCAAGCCATGCGAGGCCATGGCGACAAACAAATAGGCGAAGACGCGCGGCCATCGCAATTCGGCTGTGCGCAAGCACGTCGCCAGCAGTGCCGCACACAGCGCGGCAAACAGCAGGGAATGGCTGAAGCCGCGATGGCCGAATGGCGAGGCATAGGGAATGCCGAGCTTGAAGGCCAGCACATCGAGGTCGGGCAGCATCGACAGTGCGATGCCGGCAAGCAGCAATCGCCCTGGAATGCGCGGCGCAACGGCGACCGCCAGCGCGATCGGCACGGCTGCGTGCGACAGGATGGTCGGCAATCAGATATCGCCTTCTGCCAGATTGCCATTCTCTTCCAGCCAGGCGCGACGGCTGCTGGCTTCGCCCTTGCCCATCAGCATGGTCATGATGCGGCGGGTATCGTCTTCCATGGCGTCGAAGTCGATCTGCAGGGTGCGGCGCGTGTCCGGGTTCATGGTGGTGTCGAACAACTGCTCGGCATTCATTTCACCCAGACCCTTGAAGCGGCTGATGCTCCAGCTGCCTTCGCGCACCTTTTCCAGGCGCAGCTTGTCGAGTATCGCTTCCAGCTCGCCATCGTCCAGCGCATAGAATTTGCGCGGCGGCTTGTTCTTGCCGCTGCCGGGCACGTCGATGCGGTACAGAGGTGGCTGGGCGATATGGATATGGCCGTTTTTCACCAGCTGCGGGAAATGGCGGCAGAACAGCGTCAGCAGCAGTACCTGGATATGCGAGCCGTCCACATCGGCATCGGACATGATGCAGATCTTGCCGTAGCGCAACCCGCTCAGGTCGGCCGGGCCGTTCAGGGTGTGCGGGTCAACGCCGATGGCGACCGCGATATCGTGGATTTCGTTATTGCCATATAGCTCGCCGGCATCCACTTCCCAGCTGTTCAACACCTTGCCGCGCAAGGGCAGGATGGCCTGGAAATCCTTGTCGCGTCCCTGTTTGGCGCTGCCGCCGGCCGAATCGCCCTCGACCAGGAATAGCTCGCGCCGCGATACATCGTCGCTGGTGCAGTCGGTCAGCTTGCCCGGCAGCACTGCCACGCCGCTGGTTTTCTTTTTGACTACCGTCTTGGCCGCCTTCATGCGGCTCTGCGCCTGGCGGATGGCCAGCTCGGCCAGTTTCTTGCCGTAATCGAGATGCTCGTTCAGCCACAATTCGAACGGGTCGCGTACCTGGGTGGAGACCAGGCGCAGCGCATCGCGGCTCGACAGCCGCTCCTTGGTCTGGCCCTGGAACTGCGGGTCGAGCACCTTGGCGCTCAGCACGAAGCTGGCGCGGGCAAACAGGTCTTCCGGCAGCAGCTTCACCCCCTTGGGCAGCAGGTTGTGCAGGTCGATAAAGGTC
>NZ_JAYRLZ010000013.1:0-13192 GCF_041904975.1 Chitinimonas sp.
TGCACAACGCCTTGCGCCTGGTGGTTTTCCGACGAAACGCGATCCGCCGGCAAAACGTCGACAGAGCCTAGCTGGCCGTATTCGGATGAGCCGGTCGGGCCGTCTGTCTCGACAAAAAAGAACGGCCGCATTTGCGGCCGTTCTGCAGATGAGTGAGATCAGGTGCTTTGCTGCAGCTGTTGCAGGATGGCCGGATTTTCCAGGGTA
Source organism: Chitinimonas sp. (assembly GCF_041904975.1). Taxonomy (NCBI): domain Bacteria; kingdom Pseudomonadati; phylum Pseudomonadota; class Betaproteobacteria; order Neisseriales; family Chitinibacteraceae; genus Chitinimonas; species Chitinimonas sp. The sequence continues at coordinate 208 of NZ_JAYRLZ010000013.1, forward strand.
GAGGTGTCCTGGGTGATTTCCTCGCCACGGGCAATCGAGCGCAGCAGGCGGCGCATGATCTTGCCCGAGCGGGTTTTGGGCAGATTGTCACCAAAGCGGATATCGTCTGGCTGGGCGATTTTGCCGATTTCATGCGCCACCCAGGATTTCAGCTGCTCGGCCAGCTTCTTCGCTTCTTCCCCGGTGGGCCGCGCCCCTTTCAGCACCACAAAGGCCACCACTGCTTCACCCTTGATTTCATGCGGCTTGCCGACCACAGCGGCTTCTGCCACCAACGGGTTGGCCACCAGCGCGGATTCGATCTCCATGGTACCGAGGCGATGGCCAGAAACATTCAGCACATCATCGATGCGACCCATGATCCAGAAGTAACCGAGCTCATCGCGATTGGCCGAGTCGCCTGCCAGATAGTATTGACCGTTGAATTCCTCGGGAAAATAGGTTTTCTTGAAGCGCTCCGGGTCGCCCCAGATGGTACGAACCAGGCTGGGGAAGGGCTTTTTGATCACCAGCATGCCGCCCTTGCCAGGTTCGACCTGGGCGCCTGATTCATCGACGATATCGGCCATGATGCCGGGCAAAGGCAAGGTGCACGAGCCCGGCTTGGTGGCAATGGCGCCAGGTAGCGGCGCGATCATGTGCGAGCCGGTTTCGGTCTGCCACCAGGTATCGACAATCGGGCAGCGTCCGCCACCCACTACCTCGTGGTACCAGATCCAGGCTTCCGGATTGATCGGCTCACCCACCGTGCCGAGCAGGCGCAAGCTGGACAGATCGTGCTGCTTGGGCAACTCGGCACCAAGCTTGATCAGGGAGCGGATGGCCGTCGGCGCGGTGTAAAAGGTGGTGACACGATGCTTGGCGATGATCTGCCAGAAACGGTTGGCATCGGGATAGGTGGGCACCCCTTCGAAGATGATCTGGGTGCCGCCGATGGCCAAGGGGCCGTAAGCGACATAGCTGTGGCCGGTCACCCAGCCGACATCGGCGGTGCACCAGAACACATCGCCCTCGCGATGATCGAATACCCACTTCATCGAAGTCTGGGTGCCAAGCAGATAGCCGGCGCTGGAATGCTGAATGCCCTTGGGCTTGCCAGTAGAGCCCGAGGTATACAGGATGAACAGCGGATGTTCGGCCCCCACCCAGACCGGCGGGCAGTCGCTCGATTGCGCAGCCACCAGCTCATGCCACCAGATATCGCGCTGGCTATCGAACGCCACCCGGTCATGGTCGGCGCGGCGCAGTACCACCACCTTTTCGATGCTGGCGCAGCCTTCCATGGCCAGGGCTTCATCCACCACCGCCTTGAGCGCCACCGGCTTGCCACCGCGCACGCCTTCATTGGCGGTAATCACCAGCCGGGCGCCGGCATCCTGGATGCGGTCGCGCAACGAGCCGGCCGAGAAACCACCGAATACCACCGAATGAATGGCGCCAATGCGGGCACAGGCCTGCATCGCCACCACCGCTTCGACGCTGTGCGGCAGGTAGACAATGACGCGGTCGCCTTGCTGGATACCTAGCGAGCGCAGGCCATTGGCAAATTGGCACACCCGCTGGTAAAGCTGGCGATAGCTGACCTGTTGCGTATTGCCGTCGTCGGCCTCGAAGATGATGGCAGTCTGCTCGCCGCGCTGCGGAAGATGGCGGTCCAGGCAGTTGTAGCTGACATTGAGCTGGCCATCGTCGAACCACTTGAAAAACGGTGCATTGCTATCGTCCAGCACTTGGTTGAATGGTTTGTGCCAGCTGATCAGATCATGAGCCAATTCGCCCCAGAAACCGCTGTAATCGCTGCCGGCGCGCTCGCACAGCGTGTGATATGCCTCCATGCCGGAGACGGTAGCTTGCCGGCGAAATTCGTCCGAAGGCGGAAAAATGCGCGTTTCCTTGAGGATGGAATCGAGCGTGGACATCGGGAGTCTCCTGAATGGTCGGCATATCGAACTTGCCGGTGTATTGATCGGCGGGCCAGGCTACCTGCCTGCTCCGCCTGTTCTGGTCGCATGCCGTCGGACTCGGCTGCCGGTGCATGGTTGCAGTGCACGGCAGCCGTGGTGCTGCGGCATGCATATGGTCAATCGTTGGCGTAGATGTCGCGATCCTTGGTTTCGGGGGCGAACAATACGCCGATCACAAAGGTCATCAAGGCAAAGGCGATCGGATACCACAGACCGTAATAGATGTCGCCGGTGGCGGCAACCATGGCAAAAGCCACCGTGGGCAGGAAGCCGCCAAACCAGCCATTGCCGATGTGATAGGGCAGTGACATCGAGGTATAGCGGATCTTGGTCGGGAACAGCTCCACCAGCCAGGCGGCGATCGGGCCATATACCATGGTGACGAAGATCACCAGGACGGTCAGCAGGGCGATCACCACCGGCGTATTCATGGCATTGAGGTCAGCCTTGGCCGGGTAGCCGCCTGTCTTCAGTGCTTCACCCAGTGCTTTGTTGAAGGTGTCGGACTGTTTCTTCAGATCATCCTTTGCCAAGCCCTCGCCCTCGAAGCTGACGATCAGCGTGTCACCCACTTTCACGCTGGCGACGGTGCCTGCGGCGGCTGATTGATTGCTGTAAGGGATGCCCTTCTTGGCCAGCGCCGATTTGATGATGTCGCAAGACTGCAGGAATTTGGCCTTGCCGATCGGATCGAACTGGAAGGCACACTTGGCCGGATCGGCGATCACGGTGACCGGGGCCTTGGCAATGGCGGCTTCCAGGGCCGGGTTGGCGTGATGGGTCAGTGCCTTGAAGATCGGGAAATAAGACACTGCGGCAATCAGGCAGCCGGCCATGATGATCTTCTTGCGGCCGATCTTGTCGGACAGGGCGCCGAAAATGATGAAGAACGGCGTGGCAATGGCCAGCGAGACGGCGATCAGGATATCGGCGCGATCCGCCTCCACGCCCAGCGTCTTGGTCAGGAAGAACAGTGCATAGAACTGGCCGGTATACCAGACCACCGCTTGACCGGCGGTACCGCCGAACAGCGACAGCAGGACGATCTTCAGGTTGGGCCAGCGGGCAAACGACTCGGTCAATGGCGCCTTGGACTGTTTGCCTTCTTCCTTCATCTTCTTGAAGGCTGGCGATTCATTCAGCTGCATGCGGATATACACCGACACGATCAGCAGCAGGATGGATACCAGGAAGGGAATGCGCCAGGCCCAGGCTTCGAACTCTTCCTTGCCAAACGAATTGCGCGTGGTCCAGATCACCAGTAGCGACAGGAACAGCCCGAGCGTCGCGGTAGTCTGGATAAAGCTGGTATAGAGGCCGCGCTTGCCCTGTGGCGCGTGTTCCGCCACATAGGTGGCCGCACCGCCGTATTCACCACCCAGTGCCAGGCCTTGCAGCAGGCGCAGCCCGACCAGGATGATGGGCGCGGCGATGCCGATCTTGGCATAGCCGGGCAGCATGCCTACGACCGCAGTGGAGAGGCCCATGATCAGGATGGTGACCAGGAAGGTGTATTTGCGCCCGATCATGTCGCCCAGCCGGCCGAATACCAGCGCGCCGAACGGGCGGACCGCAAAGCCGGCAGCGAAGGCCATCAGGGCGAAGATAAAGGCAGTGGTGTCATTGACGCCGGCAAAGAACTGCTTGGAAATGATCGCTGCCAGCGAGCCATACAGATAGAAGTCATACCATTCGAACACGGTGCCGAGCGATGAGGCGAAAATCACCTTGCGCTCTTCCGGTGTCATCGGCCGCGGCGCGGCGGCCGTTGCATATGCGGTGCTGGTCATTGCCTTGTCTCCGTTTTATTGCGTGGATGGTGGTGCCCACAGGGTGCGGCATCTGGGTGCCGTGAAGCGCCTGAAGTCTTGCCCAGGTCGTGCTGGCAATGTAGAGCGATTGCTCAAAACGGTGCCAATCGTTATTTTGGATAGGCTTGATCAGCAAGAGGAGGGCGGCCAGGCGCAAACCCAGCATCGATGCGGCTTGGCGCGGTGCTTTTCCGATTTGCAAATCAGGTCCATCAATTTGCCTGATGGTGAAATGACGGTGCAGGCGGCACAATCGGGGGCGAAACCGGAGCCTATGGCGTGGAAATCTACCAACTGAAAACCTTTGTCACCGTGGCGCAGCAAGGACATCTGACCCAGGCGGCGGAGCTATTGCACCTGAGCCAGCCAGCGGTCACTGCGCAGATCAAGGCGCTGGAAGAGGAGTGCGGCATCAGCCTGTTCGAGCGCCGCGCCGGCGGTGTGCAGCTCACCGAGGCGGGTCGACTGCTGTTGGTGGATGCCGAGGCGATCCTGGCGGGCAGCCGCAGCATGCTCAATCGTGCCCGCAGCCTGAAAGAGCAGCTGGTGGGCAAGGTGCGGGTGGGCACCATCCTGACGCCGGAGCTGATCCGCCTCGGGCCGTGGCTGGCGCTGATGCATGCGCGCCATCCCTTGATCCAGATCGGCACCTTGCAGGGCATCTCCGGCACGGTGCTGAACGATGTACGCAAGAAGGAGCTGGAGGCCGGCTTCTTTATCGGCCGCAATCCCTATCAGACCGTGGAAGCAATACATCTGACCGATCTGGAATATGTGGTGGTGGCGCCTATCGCCTGGCGGGAGCAGCTGGCTGGCGCCGACTGGCGCGAACTAGGGCGCATGCCCTGGGTGGGTGCCTCGCAGTTTTCCAGCATGTCCAAGCTGCATGCCGAAATCTGGCGAGAGCACAATATCGCACCGAAAAAGGTTTACGACATCGATCAGGAGCAAAGCATGCTGGTCTGTGTCGAGGCCGGGCTGGGTTTGTCTATCTTGCGCCGGGAACCGGCCGAGGCGGCGGCGAGCGCAGGCCGGCTGTGGATCTGGGGCGATACCGGCGCCCGCTTGGCGCTGACCTTTATCTATCCGGCCGAAATGGCCGAAGACCCGTTTGTTTGTCGCATGCGCGAGGCCATTGAGTTAGTCTGGCCAAAGGGCGGGCCGAGCGCTTCACTCGCCTAGCTCGTCCGCTATCCACTGCACCATTGCTTGCTGAATGGGCGCAGCTTCACCCAATGCTTCGCTGACCTTGATGTGCAGCTGCGGAAAACGCATGCGCAGCGTGTCGACCAGCTCGGGTAGATCGCGCCGCAAATGCGCGCCGCGTGCCATAAAGGCGGGAATGATGGTGAGCTGAAGCACGCCGGCGGCGGCCAGGTCGGCCACGCAATCTTCCAGGCTTGGTGTCATCAGCTCCAGAAAGGCGAGGCGGATGGTGTGCGTAGGTAGCTGCGCTTGCAAGCGCTCGCGGAGCTGTTGGAAGGAGCCGGCCCATTGCGGGTCGCGGGCGCCGTGAGCGAAAACGATGATGGCAGAGGTCATTGGCTAATCATGCCCAAACATGGACTGGGAATAAAGCCGCCAGAAAAAACAAAACCCCCGCCGAGGCGAGGGTTTGCGAGAAACGCGGCAGTCAACCTGACCCAAGGATTACTTGAGCTTGGTTTCCTTGTACATCACATGCTTGCGGGCGACGGGATCGAACTTCTTGATCTCCATCTTTTCCGGCATGGTGCGCTTGTTCTTGGTGGTGGTGTAGAAGTGACCGGTACCGGCACTTGATTCCAGCTTGATCTTTTCACGCATGATCTGTTTGCTCCCGGATTACAGTTCGCCGCGGGCGCGCAGATCGGCCAGCACGACATCAATGCCGACCTTGTCGATGGTGCGCAGACCAGCGTTGGATACGCGCAGGCGCACCCAGCGGTTTTCGCTTTCCACCCAGAACTTGCGATATTGCAGGTTGGGCAGGAAGCGACGCTTCGTTTTGTTATTGGCGTGGGAAACATTGTTCCCGGACATCGGCTTCTTACCGGTGACCTTGCATACACGAGCCATAGTGGACTCCCGACTGATCTCTAAAAGTTCTTGAAGGGTCTGCTACAGCTGCTTGCGCGACTAATGTAACAAACCGGAAAATGCAAAGAGGCCGAAGTTTATCGGTGTTTGTGAGTGCTGTCAATTTACCTTTTGCTTTTGCGGGCTTACGTGACACAGCCATCTGCAGAGTGGGTGGATTCGCTGAAAAAAGGCGGCGCGAATTGCTTCGCGCCGCAAACTGAGGACCATGACTGAGTGCTGCCAATGAACTACGCCAGTCGTCGCTCGCTGCTCGGGTCAAACAACAAGGCCTTGCCCGGGTCCAGCACCAGTTGCATGGTCGCGCCAGGCCGGCCTGCCGCCTGTGGGTGGCAGCGGGCCACGGCACGCACGCCGTTGAGCGTGATGGTGACCAGGGTATCGGGGCCGGTAGGCTCGGCGATTTCCACCATGGCGCTGAAATGTTGCAGATCGGGTTGGTCGTTGTGGGCGCTGCCGATATCGGTCAGCTGCTCCGGCCGGATGCCGAAAATCACCGGTTTGCCGATGAAGGCGCGCTGCGACTCGGTCAGCATGCCGAGCCGTATCGCCTGGGTCTGATTGCCTGCCTCCAGCCGGATCAGGGCGCGCCCGCCATCTTCTTGTAGCGTGCACGGGATGAAATTCATCGATGGCGAGCCGATAAAGCCGGCGACATACAGATTGGCCGGCGTGTCATAGATTTCCTGCGGCGAGCCGAACTGCTTCACCTCGCCATCTTTCATCACCGCAATGCGGTCGCCCAGCGTCATCGCCTCGATCTGGTCGTGGGTTACATAGACGATGGTAGTGCCAAGGCGCTGATGCAGCAGCTTGATTTCGGAGCGCATCTCCACCCGCAGCTTGGCGTCGAGATTGGATAGCGGCTCATCAAACAGGAATAGGGCCGGGTCACGCGCCAGGGCGCGGCCCATGGCAACACGCTGGCGCTGGCCGCCAGAGAGCTGATGCGGCTTGCGATCCAGCAAGTGTTCCATCTGCAGTGTCTTGGCGACGCGGGCAATGATGGCGTCCTGCTCGGCCTTGGGCACCTTGCGGATTTCCAGGCCAAAGGCAATGTTCTTGCGCACTGTCATGTTGGGATACAGCGCATAGCTCTGGAACACCATGGCGATGTCGCGATCTTTCGGCGACAGATTGTTGACCACCCGATCACCGATGACGATATCGCCGGAGGTGATGTCATCAAGGCCGGCAATCATGTTCAGCAGCGTGGATTTACCGCAGCCGGACGGGCCGACCAGGATCAGGAACTGGCCTTTTTCGATTTCGAGATCGATCCCCTTGAGGATATGGGTATCCCCGTAGGATTTCTTGACGTTGCGAATACTGAGTGCACCCATTGTCTGCTCCGAGAGGCGTGAAACGTGAAACGTGACTCGGCGCTGCGCGCCATCGGTGAAACGTCGGGCTGTGCCCATTTCACCTTTCACATTTCACTTTTCACGTCGTTAACCTTTGACTGCGCCGGCCGTTAGGCCGCGGACGAAGTATTTGCTGCCGACTGCGTAGACGAACAAAGTAGGAATGGCGGCGATGATGGCGGCGGCCATGTCTACGTTGTACTGCTTGACGCCGGTACTGGTGTTGACCAGATTGTTCAGCCCCACCGTCATCGGCTGCGACTCGCCGGACGAGAACACCACGCCGAACAGGAAGTCGTTCCAGATCTGGGTGACCTGCCAGATCATGCACACCATCATGGTCGGGATGGAAATCGGCAGCAGGATGCGGAAGAAAATCCGGAAAAAGCCGGCGCCATCGATGCGCGCCGCCTTGACCAGCTCACCCGGTACGGTCACGTAATAGTTACGGAAGAACAGGGTGGTGAACTGGATGCCGTACACCACATGCACCAGCACCAGGCGGCCGGTACTGTTCTCGATGCCCAGCATGGCCAGGGTTTGCGCCATTGGCAGGATCACCACCTGGAAGGGCAGGAAGGTGCCGATCAGCAGGGCCATGAAAAACGCGTCGGAACCCCTGAAGCGCCACATCGACAGGATGTAGCCATTGAAGGCGCCCAGCAGGGTGGAAATCAGCACAGCCGGCACCATCATCTTCAGGCTATTGGCGAAATAGCCTTTGACGCCGCCGCATTCCACGCCGGTACAGGCGCTGTCCCAGGCGGCGCGCCAGGCGTCGAAACTGATCTGGCCGGGCAGCGACAGCAGATTGCCGGTGCGAATTTCGTCCAGCGATTTGAAGCTGGTGGTCAGCATCACGTAGAGCGGTGCCAGGTACCAGATCGCCATCAGCAGCAACAGGGTGTAAATGATAAAGCGAGCTGGCGAAAGCGCGGCGCGGCCATGTGCAGAAGTGTGCGCAAGATCAACCACGTTTGTCCCTCCTGAGTTCGGAGTAAAGCAGCGGCATGACGACCGCGCAGGCGGTGGCCAGCATCATCATGGCGCTGGCGGCGCCAAGGCCAAGCTGACCGCGGGTGAAGCCGTGCTGATACATATAAATCGAGGGCAAATCGGTGGCGAAACCAGGGCCGCCGCCGGTCAGCGCCATCACCAGATCAAAGCTCTTGACGGCGATATGGGCCAGGATCATGAAGGCGGACAAAAACACCGGCCGCAAGCTGGGGATGATGATGCGCAGATAAATGCGCGGCATCGAGGCGCCATCGAGCTGGGCGGCCTTGATGATGCTGTCGTCCACGCCGCGCAAGCCAGCCAGAAATAGCGCCATCACAAAGCCGGACGACTGCCAGACGCCAGCGATCACCACGGTGTAGATGGCTCGGTCCGGATTGATTACCCAGTCAAAGGCAAACGAGGTCCAGCCCCAGTCGTGCATCAGCTTTTCCAGGCCCAGGCCCGGATTCAATATCCATTTCCAGGCGGTGCCGGTGACGATAAAGCTCAGTGCCATCGGATACAGGTAGATGGTGCGCAGCACGCCTTCGCCACGGATTTTCTGGTCCAGCAGTACCGCCATGGCCAGGCCCAGCAGCAGGCTGACCAGCACGAACAGAATGCCGAAGACGGCAAGATTCTGCATCGAGTGCCACCAACGCTCGTCGGTAAACAGTTGCTGGTATTGCACCAGGCCAGCCCATTCGTACTTGGGTAGCAGGCGCGATTTGGTAAACGATAGCCAGGCAGTCCAGGCGATAAAGCCGTAGAACCCGATCAGGCAGGCCAGCACGGTGGGCGCAAGCACCAGCTTGGGCAGGGTCAGGTCGGCAAAGCGGCTGAGGGATATGCCGGACTCGCCTTGACGGACAGCAGTCATGGCGGCTCCTTAGAGTGGAATCGGGGGAGGGCGTCGACCGACTGCCGTGTTACCGGCAGCAAGTCGACGCGGTTCACTCCTCGCTGGCATCGGTAGCGGTCCGGTGCGCTTGCCCGAAGGGGCGCACGCACCGGTTGACTCCGGCTTTCCCCTTGCGGGGCGCGAGTTTTTATTTACTGCTTATTTTTTTGCGGCGGCTGCAATCAATTTGGCGACCGCATCCTTGCTGCTCATGCTGGAATTCATGAACTGGGTCACTACATCCTGCACGGCACCTTGCACGGCCGATGGCTGGGCCATCTGGTGGGCAAACGAAGGCACCAGGCCACCAGCCTTGTTGGTGGAGACAAAGTCGGCCGCCGACTTCTTGGCGCAGTCGTCAAACTTGCTCATATCGTGGCCAAGCCGAACCGGAACCGAGCCCTTGTTCTGGTTGAACACTTCCTGGAAGCCATCGGACAGCACGGCAGAGGCGAAGTCATTGGTGGTCTTCTGGTCCTTGTTCTTCTGAGCAAAGACAATGAAGGAGTCGATATTGAAGGTGAAGGCCTTGTCGGTACCCGGTGCTGCCAGGCACAGGTAGTCCTTGCCCGCTACCTTGCCAGCGGCGCTGAACTCACCCTTGGCCCAGTCGCCCATGAACTGCATGCCGGCCTGGCCGTTGATCACCATCTTGGTGGCCAGATTCCAGTCGCGGCCCGGCATATCCTTGTCCATATGCTTGCGCACCATGCGCAAGGTGTCGAAGGCCTTGATGGTGGTCGGGCTGTCGATGGCTTTCGGGTCCAGCTTCACGAAGGCCTTGTTGTAGTAATCGGCACCGCCGACACCGAGCGCGACCGATTCAAACACCGTGTTGTCCTGCCAGGGCTGGCCACCGTGGGCGATGGCGATCATGCCGGCCTTTTCGATCTTGGTGGCGGCTTCATCGAACTCGGCCCAGGTGGTCGGCACCTTGGCGCCGGCCTTCTTGAATACTTCGGGGTTTACCCACATCCAGTTCACCCGGTGCACATTGACCGGCACGGCTACATAGTGGCCCTGGTATTTCATGACATTGGCGACTACCGGTGGCAACAGGCTGTCCCACTTTTCGGCCTTGGCCACATCATCCAGATTGGCCAGCACGCCTTCCGAACCCCATTCCTGAATGGCAGGGCCCTTTACCTGGGCAGCGGTCGGCGGGTTGCCCGATACCACGCGGGTCTTCAGCACGGTCATGGCGTTATCGCCACCGCCGCCGGCAACCGCGAAATCTTTCCAGGTATGGCCCTTGGCCTGGATCAGCTTTTTCAGCTCGGCCGCCGACTTGGCTTCACCGCCAGAGGTCCACCAATGCAGCACTTCCACTTCGCCAGCAAAGCTGCTGACCGAGAACGCGCAGGCGGAAGCCAGCGCCAGGGATAGGCGACGCAATTTCATTTGTCTCACTCCGTATTGGTCTAGTTGGGCGGCGAACCACCCGCGATTACATCGGGCCGGTTGGTCGGCACGCGTAATATAGTTTCATGAGTAAGTTTTGTGAAGGGGTTTGGTAAGCGGGTTGTAAGAAATATACAAATTGCTGGTAACAAACGGATAGACGGAGTTTTTGCCGCCATGCCGGCCCTGGGTTGCGACGGCTAATCGCTGATTTTGTACTTTGCTTTCAGCTTCGCCACCGTATCGCGTTCCTTGTCCAAAAACTCATTGAATGCCTTGATCACCTCAGGGTGGGCGATGCTGGACAGGGAAAACTCGCTCTTTTCCAGTGGCAGCTTGTCGTCAAGCACCAGTGCGCCGGGTTTCTTGCGTACCTCGCTCATGATGTAGGCGGCTGAGGTGGTATTGAGAAAGACGCCATCGGCGCGACCGCTCTCGCCCATCTGTATGGCAGCGTCGGCGCTATTGGCTTCAGTCAGTTTGATGGCGCCCGAGTCGATCTGAGCTTTGTAAGGCCAGGGGGTGAATCCGCGCAGGGTGGCAATCGACTTGATCGCGGCGAGGGGCTTGCCCTTGTTGGCAGGTAGCACCAGCAGGCCTTCGGTTACGATGATGGCGCCCTTGCTATAGCTGATGTTGACGCCCTTCTTGATGTCCGGCTGCCACATCGGATTGTCGGGAAACTTGAAGTCCAGCGTTTTCTGCCGGGCAAATTCGTCGAACAGGCGGGCGATCGGCATGGGCTTGTAGGTGAACTGATGACCGTGTTTTGCAGCAAACGCATCCAGCAGATCATGGGCATAGCCGCTATAGGCGCCACTATCACCCTTGTAAATCGGCAGGTAGTCGGTCGATTCCACCCCGACAACGTAACTGCCTGCCCAGCAAGGAAGGAGCACAAGGCTGAGCAGCATGGGGCGTAGCAAAGGCGTGGACATGGTCGGCTCCATTCGGGCGGGGTGCCATCACTATAGCTGGCGCTCGCTGCGTGCCAAGTTGCGGCGCGCTGCTGCGGCGGGCTTGCCGGGCCATGCTAAAATCCGCGCCCACTCAAGGACTTGCCCACCATGCTGCATCTGCTTAATCCCCCGCAACAGGCTGCCGTGCGCCATCTCGATGGCCCCCTGCTGGTGCTGGCCGGGGCCGGCTCGGGCAAAACCCGGGTAATCACGCAGAAGATCGCCTATCTGATCGGCCAGGCCGGTTACGAAGCGCGCCATATCGCCGCCATCACCTTTACCAACAAGGCGGCGCGCGAAATGCAGGAGCGGGTGGGTCATTTGATGGATGCTTCACGCCTGAAGGGCCTGACCGTCTCCACGTTTCACTCGCTAGGCCTGATGATCGCGCGCCAGGAGCATGCAGCGCTTGGCTACAAACCGCGCTTTTCCATTCTCGATTCGGCAGATGCGTACAAAATCATCTCCGATATTCTGGCTACCACCGACAAGAACACCATACGCGATGCCATCAGCCATATTTCCCGGCTGAAAAACGATTTCCTCGACCCGGACAAGGCGCTGCTGGCGGCGCAGGATGAGGGCGAGCTGCAGCTGGCACGAGTGTATCGCGCGTATCAGGACACCCTGTTTGCCTATCAGGCGGTGGACTTCGACGATCTGATCCGCCTGCCGGTCGAACTGTTCGAGCGTGAAAGCGACATTCTTACCCGTTGGCAGCTGCGCTTGCGCTATCTGCTGATCGATGAATACCAGGACACCAATATCTGCCAGTACAAACTGGTGAAGCAGCTCACCGGCTTTCACGGCAAATTCACCGCCGTGGGCGATGACGACCAGAGCATCTATGCCTGGCGTGGCGCCAGCGTCGACAATTTGCGCCTGCTGAAAGAGGACTTCCCCAAGCTGGAAGTGATCAAACTGGAGCAAAACTACCGCTCCACCAGTCGCATCCTTAAAGCTGCCAATGCAGTGATCGCAAACAATCCGAAACTGTTCGACAAGCAGCTATGGTCGGACCTTGGCGTCGGTGACCCGATCAATGTGGTGGAGATGAAGGACGATGAACACGAGGCAGAGTCGGTGGCGATGCGGCTATTGGCACACAAGTTCGAGAACCGCACCAAGTTCAGTGATTACGCGATCCTGTACCGTGGTAACCATCAGGCGCGGGTGATCGAAGGGCAACTGCGCAATCACAAGATCCCTTACCAGATCTCTGGTGGCCAGAGTTTCTTCGACAAGGCCGAAATCAAGGATGTGCTGGCCTATCTGCGCCTGATCACCAATGAAAACGACGATCCGGCGTTTATCCGTGCGGTAACCACGCCCAAACGCGGCATCGGCAATGTCACCCTGGAAAAACTTGGTGCATTTGCGGCCGAAAAGCACAAAAGTCTGTTCGAGGCGGTGCATCTGCCCAGCTTCGAGGGGGTGGTGCAGACCGCGCAGTTCGAGGCACTGCAAACCTTTTGCGGCTTTATCAACCGCATCCAGATCCGGGCGA
>NZ_JAYRLZ010000013.1:13202-35621 GCF_041904975.1 Chitinimonas sp.
ATTGATCGCCATCGAATACGAAGCCTGGCTGTATGAAAGCGACGAGCCGCGTCCGGCCGAAAGCAAGTGGAAAAACGTGCTGGAGCTGGTGGCCTGGTTCGACAAGCGTGCCGAGGAAAATGGCGACAACCTGATCGATATGACGCAGAAGATCGCACTGATCACGCTGCTGGAAGGGCGCGAAGATGAAGAGCTGGATGCAGTGCGGCTATCAACCCTGCATGCCAGCAAGGGCCTCGAATACGGCCATGTCTACTTGATCGGTTGCGAAGAAGGCGTGCTGCCGCATCAGGCCTCGATCGACGGTGGCATGGTCGAAGAAGAGCGACGCCTGATGTATGTGGGGATTACCCGGGCGCAACGCAGCCTGACCATCAGCTACTGCGGCAAACGCAAGCGGGCAGGGGAGTGGACGGTGGTGGAGCCCAGCCGGTTTTTGAAGGAATTGCCGCAGGACGATATCCGCATCAGCGGCCGGCTGGCGGCCGGCAAGGGGCCGCAGGTCAGTCGCGAAGAAGGTCGGGCCAAGCTGGCCAATCTGATGGCGGGTTTGGGTAACAAGAGTAAGTAAGTGCTGCCGGTTTTGGCATCGCTACTCACTATGGCCAGGCGTCAGCGCAGCGCTGAACAGATTCACTTGTGTGCAAAATGCGCGGTGCCACTGTGTAACGATGGGACGGAAAAGAAATACAGGAATCACCAACTCAGTCGCTTCCGGTCACGCGCCGGGTTGCCCCGGGCCTGAAAATCCGGTTGAGAACTGGATTTGTTCAGTGCTTCGCCGGCTCAGAAGAAATGGGTGTAGCTGAGGGTCAATGTCTGGGTGGCATCCGCCGAGCCAAAGCCATGGCCGAAGTTAAGGTTGACCTTGTCCAGCGGCGTCAGCTCGTAGGAGCTCAGCAGGCTGAATTGTCGTGAGGAAGTTGCGCGGCGATTCGTGGCTTGGGCGTAGTCGTAAGCAGCACCGACGGTAAAGCCGCCGCCGAGGTTGTAGATCAGGGTCAGATCGCTGGACCAGGTGTCTTGCGTCTGTTCCCCCTTGACCTGGCCATTGAAGTTGCGCTGGATCGATGCGCTATAGCTGAGTTGCTGGTGCGCCATGCCGACATTGAAGCCGATCGAGCCTTCGGTGGCGCCAGTGGAAAAACCCTTGGCCATATCGCCGGTAGGCAAGGTAAGGCCACCGGTAACATCAAAAAACGGCCGACTGGCATTGGCGGCCACCAGGTTATACGCCGAATTGACGGTGAGATCGCCCCAGCCTTCCCGCGCCGGGATGCCGCGCTTGGGTTTTTTCGGCTTGGGAATCCAGATCACCTTGTTGCCGATACGCACGGCCCGCTCGCCAGATTGTGGCTTGTCGGGTTTGGCACTGGCGCGTGGGGCGGAAGCGCTGCGCGAGTAATAGGTGTCGATGAAATCAAATGTCCAGCGACCGTGTTCAATATTCAGATCGATCGGGACATTCAGCTCGCGCGCATACGGGTCATGAAAGATATTGCGTACCAAGCCCGTGGTAATGGCGAAGTCGGCCGCCTGCGACACTGCGGGCAGCTGAAGGCTGATCAGCAAGATGGCAAGGGCGTGGGACTTATGCACAGTGGTGAATCGATTGGTTAATGGGCTATTGCGCCCGCAAATGCTGGGCCATTTCGGCTCGCGGGCGAATCATACAGATGTTTCTGAGTTGTTGCAGGATGACGTCGGACTAGCTTTGTCACGGCACGCAAAGAAGGGATGCATGATGAAGCGGCTGCGCTGCTAGAATTCGCGCATTCCACGAATCCCCCAAGGCGCCTTGCGCCTATCCGGAGTAAAACCTTATGAGTTGGTCTGTCGCGCAAAGCCGCGCCGTGTACGGCATCCGTCACTGGGGCGCCGGTTATTTCGATATCAATGACGCCGGCCATGTGCTGGTGCGGCCGCACGGTGCTGGTGGTCACGCGCTTGACCTGCATACGCTGGTAGGACAACTGAAGCAGGCGGGCCTGGCACTGCCCTTGATTGTGCGCTTCCCCGATGTATTGCAAGACCGGGTGAAAGACCTGTGCGATGCGTTTGACGAGAATATCGCCAAGCTCGGTTATGGTGGCAAATACACTGCCATGTATCCGATCAAGGTCAACCAGCAGGAGGCGGTGATCAAGTCGATCATCGCC
Organism: Chitinimonas sp.; assembly: GCF_041904975.1. Classification (NCBI taxonomy): domain Bacteria; kingdom Pseudomonadati; phylum Pseudomonadota; class Betaproteobacteria; order Neisseriales; family Chitinibacteraceae; genus Chitinimonas; species Chitinimonas sp. The sequence goes on from NZ_JAYRLZ010000013.1 coordinate 15,362, forward strand.
ACGCGTGGTGCCGCCATTGGCCTCGAAGCCGGCTCCAAGCCGGAATTGATGGCGGTGCTGGCCTTGGCGCCGCGCGGCGCCACCATTGTCTGCAATGGCTATAAAGATCGCGAATTCATCAAGCTGGCGCTGATGGGACAAAAACTCGGTCACCAGGTTTTCATCGTGATCGAGAAAGAGTCCGAAGTCGGCTTTGTCATCGACGAAGCACGCAAGCTAGGGGTGCAGCCAGCGGTAGGTCTGCGGGTGCGCCTCAGTTCGCTGGCTTCGAGCAAATGGGCCGATACCGGTGGCGAAAAGGCCAAGTTCGGCCTGTCGGCTGCGCAACTCCTGTCGGTGGTGGAGCGTTTTACCGAGGCCGGCTTCAAGGACAGCGTGCGCCTCTTGCACTTTCATATGGGCAGCCAGATCGCCAATCTGGCCGACTACCAAGCGGGCTTTCGCGAAGCGATCCGCTATTACGGCGAACTGCGCGCCCTCGGCCTGCCGGTGGAAGTGGTCGATGTCGGTGGCGGCCTCGGCGTTGACTACGACGGCACCCATAGCCGTAACCCGAGCTCGATCAACTACGATATGGACGACTATGCCGGCACGGTGGTCGGCATGCTCAAGGAATTCTGCGACGACAATGCCCTGCCGCACCCGCATATCTTCTCGGAGAGCGGCCGTGCCATGACCGCCCACCATGCGGTGCTGGTGATGCAGGTGACCGATGTGGAGCGCCATCACGACGAGATGCCGCAGGTGGACGACGTCGCTGCGCTGCCGGAAGTCATGCGCTGGCTGTTCGAGTTGCTCGGCCAGACCGAGCTGGAAATGGCCACCGAAACCTATTACCGCGCCACCCACTATATGAGCGAGGTGTCGGGCAAGTTTGCCGAGGGCAAGCTGACCCTGGCGGAAAAAGCCCTGGCCGAGCAGGCCTACTTCGCCATCTGCCGCCGCCTGCAAGGCCAGCTGCTGGCCGGCCAGCGCTCGCACCGCCAAGTGTTCGACGAATTGAACGACAAGCTGGCTGACAAATACATCTGCAACTTCTCGGTGTTCCAGTCGCTGCCCGATACCTGGGCGATCGATCAGGTGCTGCCCATCCTGCCGATCCACCGGCTTGATGAAACCCCGACCCGCCGCGCCGTGCTGCAGGATCTCACCTGCGATTCCGATGGCAAGATCAAGCAATATGTCGATGGCCAGAGCGTGGAAGCCAATCTGGCGGTACATCACCTCAATGCCGGCGAGGACTATCTGCTCGGGGTGTTCCTGGTCGGCGCCTATCAAGAGATTCTTGGCGATATGCACAATCTGTTCGGTGATACCGACTCGGTGAATGTGTATATGGCGGCCGATGGCAGCGTGCGCCATAGCGGCATCGAGACCCACGACACCATCGAGGACATGCTGCGCTATGTCCACCTGGAGCCGGCCGAATTGATGACCCATTATCGCGACAAGGTGGCCAGCGCCAGCCTCAGTGACACCGAGCGAGCCGAATACATCGATGCATTGCGCCTCGGTTTGACCCGTTCGGCCTATTTGAGCTGAGTTTTGTCGATGCGTCCCACCAAAGGCCCGGGGAACCGGGCCTTTTGCTTGGCTGTTTTGGTCATATTCCCCTTGTTTTTTGCCCGGATCGCCATGTTGCGCTGCGTTTTGTAGTAGCCTTGCGCGCGTTTCAAAAAACACAAGTCGGCCAGTCGAATCTCGACCGCGCCGACGAATCCGGGGGGGCGCAATCGCGCCCCGTTCGCATTCACTCAGGCTCAGACACAATCATGGCGCTACAACAACTCTCCGATGAACAGATTCGCGACTGGTCGCGCGAGCAAAAAGACGAATGGTGGTTCAAGAACGTCTTTCGTTCTGAAATGCCGCAGCTCACCTTGCGCTCGGCCCTGACCGGCTTCTTGCTGGGCGGCATTCTGGCCGCCACCTCGCTGTATATCGCCGCCAAGACCGGTATCGGCGTCGGGGCCGGCCTGACTTCGGTGATCCTGGCTTTTGCCCTGTTCCGCATTCTGTCGAATATGGGTGTAGCCAAGGATTTCAGCATTCTGGAAAACAACTGTACCCAGTCGATCGCCACTGCGGCCGGCTATGTGATCCAGCCGCTCACTTCCAGCCTGGGCGCCTATATGGTGCTGTCCGGGCAGATCATCGATGGCTGGAAGATGGCGGCCTGGCTGATCATCGTATCCACCCTTGGTGTGTTTATCGCGTTTCCGATGAAGCGCCGCTTTATCAATGATGAGCAGCTGCCCTTCCCGGAAGGGCGTGCCTGCGGTGTGGTGCTCGATTCGCTGTATCACGGCGAGGGCAATACCGGCATGTTCCAGGCGCGTTTGCTCACCAAGGTGGCGATCTATATCGGCCTGTTCAAGATGATCACCAGCGAAGGCTGGATGAAGCTGATCGAATTCAAACTGCTGCGCATGGATAAATGGGCCGGCATGGTCGAGCCCTGGGTGCTGCATGAGCGCTTTGACGATTACTACTACATGCTGGCTGCCAAGTATGAGTGGTGGATTCCCAAGATCATCGGTACCGACTTCAAGACGCTGGGCCTGCGCCTGACCCTGGATGGCGCCATGTTCGGCGTTGGCGGCCTGATGGGCATTCGCGTGGCTACCAGCTGTCTGCTGGGTGCCTTGATCAACTTCGTTATCCTGGCGCCGATCATGATCGATATCGGTGACATTCACCCACGCTTGATGAACGGCAAGATGGTGCCACTGTCGCGCGCCGAGATCGTCAACCAATGGTCGATGTGGTGGGGGGTGGCCATGATGGTGGCAGGCTCCCTGACAGCATTGCTGGGTCGCCCCGAGGTGTTTACCGGCCTGTTCAAGCGCGGTGCCAAGGTCAAGTCGAGCGGCGCCGATCTGCTGGCTCATGTGGAAGTGCCAATGTGGGTGTCGTATATCGGCGTGCCGGTGTTCAGCTTCTTTGCCGTTGCCGCTACCCACTACTTCTTCAATGTGCCTTGGCTGCTGTCGGCGATCTCGCTGCCGCTGATCTTTGTGCTGACGGTGATCTGTACCAATTCGATGGCGCTGACCTCGTGGACCCCGACCGGCGCGCTGAGCAAGATCACCCAGTTCAGCGTGGGTGCGCTAGACCGTAGCAACCCGGCCAGCAACCTGCTGCCTGCCGGCATGACCTCGGCCATCGCTGCCAATGCGGCCAATCTGCTGTCCGATATCAAGCCGGGCTATATGCTGGGCGGCAAACCGCGCCATCAGGCCATCGGCCATGTAATCGGCATCATCTCCGGCTCGCTGGCTGCGGTGCCGCTGTTCTTCCTGTTGTTCCTGCGCCCTGATGCCAATGGCGTACGCTCCACCGGCACCATCATCTCCGAGCAGTTTGCCCAGCCTGCCATCATCCAGTGGAAGGGCGTGGCCGAGATCATCGCCAATGGCGTGAGCAAGCTGCCCTCTTCGGCCATCATTACCATGGTCGTTGCAGCGCTGGTGGCTGTCTTCCTGGAAGTGGGCCGGATGCGTTCTTCCAAGGCTGCGCTGTGGCCCTCGACCGTGTCTATCGGTCTTGGCGTGGTGCTGCCACCTGAGTCGACCATCGCCATGTGGCTCGGTGCCCTGGCTTTCTGGTTGATGGGGCGCAAATACAAGACGCCGGGCACCGATGGTCACAAGACCTGGGTGGAAGGCTGCGAGCCGATCTGCGCCGGCCTGATCACCGGCGCGGCTCTGGTAGGTATTGGCGACGCCATTGTTACCGTGCTGATTGGATAGGCGCTAACGGCGTCGGTGTGACGCCGCCAATCCGAACCGGCGGCAACACCATCATTTTGCAAAACGCCACGTTGCATGACGTGGCGTTTTGTCATTTCCGGGTACACCATGGTGTTACCGGTTTCACCGCCCTACAAGGTCATGCCATGTCATTCATTTCACTCGGCCTGCAAACTGCGCTGGCCGCTGCAGCAGCGCGGCTTGGCTATACCGGGCCCACGGCCATCCAGCAGGCGGCCATCGCACCGATTTTGCGTGGCGAAGACGTGTTGGCTACTGCCCGGACCGGCTCGGGCAAGACGGCGGCCTTCGTGCTGCCGCTGCTGCAACGCTGGCAGGCGGCGCCGCGCGGCGAGCGGCCCGCCTTGCATACGCTGGTGCTGGTACCAACGCGTGAGCTGGCGATGCAGGTCGGTGCGGTATTTCGCGCCCTTTCTGAGGGATTGCCGCAGGCGCCCAAGCTGGTGCTGGCGTATGGCGGCGTATCGATCAACCCGCAGATGATGGCCTTGCGCGGCTGGGCCGATATCGTGGTGGCCACGCCGGGGCGCCTGCTCGATCTGTTGGCCCACAATGCCTTGCGCCTTGATGCCTTGCATACGCTGGTGCTGGATGAAGCCGATAGACTGCTGGAGCAAGGCTTCGCCGACGAGCTGGCGCGGATTCTGGCGCTGCTGCCGGCGCAGCGGCAGAACCTGCTTTTCTCTGCCACCATGGCGCCAACGGTCGAGCGCCTGGCCGGGGAGCTGCTGCATGAGCCTTGTCGCATTGATATCGCCAGCGAGGAACCGTTGGCGATCAAGGAGCGCGCCATCGCGGTGGATGCCGCTCGCCGTACCGCCTTGCTGGTTGAATTGCTGCGCCAGCAGTCCCGGCCGCAGGTGCTGGTATTCGTGGCCAGCCAGCGCGACTGCGAGCGGGTGGCTGCCAAGCTGGGCAAGGCCGGGCTGGCGGCGGCCGCCTGGCATGGCGACCTGAGCCAGGGCAGGCGCAGCCAGGTGCTGGCGGACTTCAAGGCCGGGCGCATCCAGCTGCTGATCGCCACCGATGTGGCGGCTCGCGGCATCGATATCGCCGATTTGCCACTGGTGGTGAATTACGACCTGCCACGTTCTACCGCCGACTACACCCATCGCATCGGCCGAACCGGCCGGGCTGGCCAACAGGGTGAGGCCATCAGCCTCGTCAGCGCCGACAGCGAAATGCATTTCCGCCTGATCGAAAAACGGCTGGGCAAGCGCCTGCGCCGTGAGCAACTGACCGGCTTTGAGCCAAGTGACGTGGCTGTGCCGTCGCTACACGATCCTCAGGGAAATGGTGGTATCAAGGGCAAGCGCAAGAGCAAGAAGGACAAGCTGCGTGAAGCGGCGGCGCAGGCTGGTGCGCCAGAGGCAGCAAAAGAGTGATGAATGCTGCCCGGTCGCTGATCAGGGCTGGATAGGCAGGCCCTGCGCATGGAAGGCGTCGGCCAGTGGCGGCAACAGCGCCCGATGGCGCGGGCTGATGAAATGGTAGGCGGTGTATTCGGCCAGTTGGTTGTTTGACACCCGAACATCCTGTGCCTGCCAGACGGCGCGGTATTCTGCCAGCAAGCTTGCCGGATTGGCGGCCAGCTGCAAGGCAATGTCGGCACGGCCCTGCACCAGCATGCGGATGCCCGAGTCATAGTCGGGTACCGCCTCTACCGTGCGGGCATGGCTGGCAACATCTTCCAGCGCCTGTATGCCGGCCGGGATCACCACCTTGTAGTCGCGCAGCGCCTGTATTCCGCTCAGTGGCAGTTCGCGCCCATGGGTGAGTGCCATCACCTGGAGCCGGACCAGCGGCGTTTCGACACGCAAGAAGGCATTGCGGGCGGCGGTCAGCTGAACCCGCAGCAGTTCGGCGTCGACCTTGTCGGCCAGCGCATAGGCGGCAGAGCGCTTGGGTGGCAGGCTATGCACCACTGCCCGCACGCCGAGCTGGCGGTAGGCAGCCAGTATCCTTTGCTGAATGTCCAGCATCATCGGCGTGGGCGATTCATCGGGCCGGGCAATCACCAGGGCAGCGGCTTCGCTGTGCGCCGGCCAGGCCAACAGCAGCGGCATGCCCAGCAGCAGTCGCCGCAAGCGATCGGGCTGGCAGGAACGTGAATCGTCTGCATGATTGCTGACTTGGCGCATGGCGGGCGGCTGGCGAAGAGGCTGGCTGTATTGTTGACCACGACGGCCAGCCCCGCCAGATTCCTTGCGCGGCCCTATCAGTGATGAATACTGGTTTGCCTTATTCGCCCTCGCGCCTTTGCCGGGCCTGGGTGCGCTCCTGGCATTTGATGACATCGATGATGGCGGCGCGGCGCAGGAAGGGATGCGACATGCTTCAGCCCCCGGCCGGCGCCAGATGCTTTTGCATGAAGACGCTGAGCGGGTCGTCCCAATAGTCGGCGAAGGGGCCGCAACGCTGGTAGCCGCAACTGGCATACAGCCCCAGCGCTTCGGGCTGGCTTGGCCCGGTTTCCAGCATCAACAGGTAGCAGCCGCGCGACAAGGCGCTTGATTCCAGCGCGGCAAGCAGCTTTCTGGCAATGCCGCCGCCACGGCTGTGCGGGCTGACATACATGCGCTTGAGCTCGCCATAATCCGGCTGGATGACGATGGCGCCGCAGCCAATGGCCTGGCCGGTGTCGCTTCTGGCCACGGCGAAAACCACATTGGACTGCTTGAGCGAGTCCAGATTCAGCGCATGCCGGCTTTCAGGCGGATAGAGCGAGTCTTGATAGGCATCCAGCTCGGCAATCAGCTGGATGACGTCGGGCTGATCGGGTGATTCAAGTGAGATGGGCATGGGTGGGCTATCGGACGAAGGTTTGATCGGTTTTGCTTGCGACGCGTGCGGCGCGGATTTGCACCAAGCGTGCATACTAAGTCAGCAATCCCCAACCGTGGCCGGAAATCGGCTTTGCAAGCGAATAGCTCGTATGGAAGCACAAGCGCAATCCGAGGAAGGGCCGTGGGCCCGCTTGTCCGTGGAACCGGCGCTATCAAGCCGTGCTGTGCACGGCCCCCGGATTCCGCTGCGCTCCATCCAGGCAACTTGCTCGATGCACCACATGGGTGAAGCTATCGGGCGTTCTTTGCACCAAGTATTGCTTTAACACCGATGGTCGAATATCGAGCGCGGCGAAGTCTGAGTTTGGGAACCAGCGAAAAAGCAAGGTTTTATCGCCTTCGCGGCCCCTGAATATTCCTTCGGTGTCTGGCAAGCCATCTGGCTCAATGTCGACATGGAAATACAGGCCAAGCTCGTGATAGGCAAGGGTTGCACTTGGAAAGAAATTCTCGACCAGAATAGACAGTCGGCCCACTTTCGCCTCAATGCCAAGTTCTTCGTGAAGCTCGCGGACAAGCGCGCTTGCAGCGTCTTCGCCGGGCTCAACGCGCCCACCTGGCAAGGACCAGAATTCATCATTTTCGAGGCGATGCAGAAGAATGGAATTGCCACGATGAATGATCGCCGCCGCACGCAGATTGAATCGATGAGTGGAAGTGTCAAATGAGATCATTATTGTCGTAGCCTGGATGGAGCCGCAGGCGAAATCCGGGGACGGGCCGCGAGGCCCGCTTGTCTGTCGGGCCAGAGTCGTCAAGCCATGTCATGCACGGCCCCCGGATTGCGCTGTGCTGCATCTGGGCTACTTGCTTGTTATGAAAATCCATAAACAATGCGTACTACGCCATGTAAATCAACAAGCCTGCGGACTTCGTCAACAAAGTATTTGAAGTCCTCATATAGGTCATACATCCATTCAAATATCATTTCATTGCCGACTTCGGTTAAAACGTCCGGCGGCCCTGGGTCGTGATTTAGATTGGGGATGGCAAATTGCCAAAGTGGGAAGCCGTCATTCTTATCTTCGAGGCAATAGCTTGAATCCATGCGCTCGGTGATTTTCACCGGCGGGACCTTGGTTGCCAGAATTTCACTACCGAGAAGCCAGGAGCGACTTGTTTCTCCAATATGAATCACATGCTCGCCCCAGTGGGAGCGTTTCACTGATAGCGTAGTTGGATGAAGTCCTTCTCGATCGATCTCAAAGTCGTACGGGAGGCCTCTGGGCTCGGAAATTGGATCGATTTCAAAATGAATTGCACATCGCGCGCGCCCTAGGCCAAGCCAGTTGTAAAGATCATAGTCTCGATCACCCTGATAGTTTGATTCAATATCGATCCATTTGTGGTCAATTTTCTTTTGAAAGACAAAGCTAATATCCAGGCCCATTTAACGCAGTCTCCAAGTGCTTGGTTGGCGGTATAAAGCAACGTAGCCTGGATGGAGCCGCAGGCGCAATCCGGGGGCGGGCCGCGAGGCCCGCTTGTCTTTGGAGCCAGCGCCATCAAGCCGTGCCATGCACGGCCCGCGGATTGCGCTGCGCTGCATCCAGGCTACGGGTGGTGCTTCAGTCCTCGCCGCCATCGATCACGCAATCGACGTAGTAATCGCCGCTCTGTTCATCCTTGATCAGGCCGTGGATATCGGTTTCAAAGCCGGGGAAGCGTTCGTTGAAGGCGCGGGCGAAGCGCAGGTAGTCGACGATGGTCTTGTTGAAACGCTCGCCGGGGATCAAGAGCGGGATGCCGGGCGGGTAGGGGGTGAGCAGGATGGCGGTGATGCGGCCTTCCAGCGCATCGAGCGATACCCGTTCGATCTCGCGGTGGGCCATCTTGCTGAAGGCCTTGCTGGGCTTGAGCGCCGGCACCATATCGCTCAAATACATCTCGGTGGTGAGGCGAGCCACATCGTTGTCGCGGTAGACGGCATGGATCTGCTGGCACAGATCGCGCAGGCCGATGCGCTCGTAGCGCGGATTCTTGGCAATGAACTCCGGCATGATGCGCCACAGCGGCGCATTGCTGTCGTAGGCATCCTTGAATTGCTGCAGCTCGGTGACCAGGGTGTTCCAGCGGCCCTTGGTGATGCCGATGGTGAACATGATGAAGAAGCTGTACAGGCCGGTCTTTTCGACGATCACGCCATGCTCGGCCAGGTATTTGGTGAGGATGGCGGCGGGAATGCCGGTGTCGGCGAAATGGCCGTCCACATCCAGGCCGGGGGTGATGACGGTGGCCTTGATCGGGTCGAGCATATTGAAGCCATCAGCCAGTGCGCCAAAGCCGTGCCAGTGCTCGTTGGCCTTCAGTACCCAGTCTTCGCGATTGCCGACGCCTTCTTCGACCAGATGTTCCGGCCCCCATACCTTGAACCACCAGCTGTCGCCGTATTCGGCGTCCACCTTGCGCATGGCGCGGCGAAAATCCAGCGCCTCGGCAATCGATTCCTCCACCAGGGCGGTGCCGCCCGGTGCTTCCATCATGGCGGCCGCCACATCGCAGCTGGCGATGATCGAGTATTGCGGGCTGGTGGAGGTGTGCATCAGGTAGGCTTCATTGAAGCGGTGTCGATCTAGCTGACGGGTTTGCGATTCCTGCACCAGGATTTGCGAGGCTTGCGAGAGGCCGGCCAGCAGCTTGTGGGTGGACTGGGTGGCGAACACCATGGCGTCCTTGCTGCGCGGCCGATCGCGGCCAATGGCGTGCATATTCTGGTAGAAGTCGTGAAAAGCCGCATGTGGCAGCCAGGCTTCGTCGAAATGCAGGGTGTCGATGGTGTCACCGAGCATGTCCTTAATCATCTCCACGTTGTACAGCACCCCGTCGTAAGTGGATTGGGTGATGGTGAGGATGCGCGGCTTGTTGTCCGGCCGCTTGGCCAGCGCTTCGCGGGCAAACGGGTTGGCCTCGATCTTGCGTCGGATGGTTTCCGGCTGGAATTCGCTGAGCGGAATCGGGCCGATGATGCCGAAGTGGTTGCGCGTCGGCATCAGGAACACCGGAATGGCGCCACACATCATGATCGAGTGCAGGATGGACTTATGGCAGTTGCGGTCCACCACCACGATATCGCCTGGCGCCACCGTGGCATGCCACACCATCTGGTTGGAGGTGGAGGTGCCATTGGTGACGAAGAACAGATGGTCCGAACCGAAGATGCGTGCGGCATTGCGCTCGCTGGCGGCTACGGGCCCGGTGTGGTCGAGCAGCTGGCCCAGTTCGTCCACCGAGTTGCACACATCGGCGCGCAGCATGTTTTCGCCGAAGAACTGGTGGAACATCTGGCCGACCGGGCTCTTCAGGAAGGCGACGCCGCCGGAGTGGCCGGGGCAGTGCCAGCTGTAGGAGCCATCCTGCGCATAGTGGAGCAGGGCGCGGAAAAACGGTGGCGCCAGCGAATCGAGATACTGGCGCGCTTCGCGCACGATGGAGCGGGCGACGAATTCCGGTGTGTCCTCAAACATATGGATAAAGCCGTGCAATTCGCGCAGCACATCGTTCGGGATATGGCGGCTGGTGCGGGTTTCGCCATACAGGAAGATGGGCAGGTCGGCATTCTTGAAGCGGATTTCCTCAACGAAGGCGCGCAGGTTTTTCACCACCTCGTTTTCTTCGCCCGGCGCCACGCTGCCGAATTCTTCGTCGTCGATCGACAGGATAAACGCCGAAGCGCGGCTTTGCTGCTGGGCAAAGCCGGCTACATCGCCATAGCTGGTCACCCCCACCACCTCGAAGCCTTCGGCCTCGATGGCGCTGGCCAGGGCGCGAATGCCGAAGCCGCTGGAATTCTCGGCGCGGAAGTCTTCGTCAATGATCATGACGGGGAAGCGGAATTTCATGGTGTGTGCTCCAGAGGCAAAGGCTGGCGGATGGGCCGCACTGTGTCATGTCTATGCGACGCGCCGGTGACGCATCGCCAAAAAGGCGATAGGGCCGTCCTCTTGTCGAGGTACGGCCCAGATCGGGTATTCGGTAAAACTGTGGCTCCGTCGATCAAACCTGCGGTACGGTATCGGCAAAGGCCGGTCGCAGCATCAGCTTGTCGACCAGTTTTGCCAGATTGGCGTGGCGATTGCGCCAATCGATTTCCGGCAGGCGGAACGCCAGCCACAACAGGCTGCATCCTACCGCGATATCGGCCAGCGAGTAAGCCTCGCCATTGCACCAGGGGCGTTCACCCAAGTCGTTGGAAAGCGCCAACAGGCCCGCATCCACCTTGTCCAGCTGGCGTGCAATCCAGTCAGCGCTTTGCTGCTCGACTGGACGTTTGCGCTCCAGAAACACCAGCACGCCGGCATCGCAAATGCCGTCAGCCAGCGCCTCCCAGCGTTTCACCGCCACCGCCTGGCGCAGCTCGCCCGGAATCAGGCGGCTCACCGGCGAGACATGGTCGAGGTAATCGACAATCACGCGTGAATCGAACAGGGTGCTGCCATCGTCAAGCACCAGCACCGGCACCTTGCCCAGCGGGTTGAACTCGCGCACCCGGGTATCGGCATTCATCGGCGCATCCACCACCAGCGCGCATTCGATGCGCTTTTCCTGCAAGACAATGCGAACCTTGCGGGCATAGGGGCTGGTGAGCGAGGCGATCAACTTCATGATGGGCTGCCGGGGGAGAGTGAGCCTTGATTCTAGGGAGGCCGCCGCCGTCCTGCCAGTGTGCCAGGTGAGTGTGTTGCGGCGCCAACAGTGGCGTTGCAAATGCAATGCAGGCTCGGGGTGCAATTTATCAGTGCATCGTTACAGCAGGTCAACAGAGAAGTCGAATGTATGGGTAAAGGCCTGGTGGGTAAAAACCAATTCATCAATGCGGGGGCCGAAGGCGATGTTGATGGTTTGCACGGTGTACCAAGGGTCGTCATAAGCAAGATGCCGGCCATTTCCTCGGATTTGCATGCTCTGGCCCGGATTGAGAAGGCTATTCGCTTTACGTAGATCGCGTGCAGGCTCCCCAAAACAGTAGCCAGACGGCAGGTTGATACTGAGTTGCTCACCCGCCATGGCGAGGCGGAGTTCATCTACTCGCGTAGGCAGGGAGTCGAGCCTTTCCTGGCGCACATGGGGTCTGGGTTGTTTTGCATTGATTTGGTTGTATTCGATCCACTGCAGCAGGCACTGGCTGTCTGCGAAGTCAGGCAAGGGCAGCTGGCGCGGTAGGCGATTTCGTGTCTGCGCCATGGGGGAGCCTCGGTGTTTTTTGTTCCAGAGAACGGTAATGATTTGGATGGCAATCACGCAATTTCTCCCTGGCGTCGCATGCTAGCCGGCAAGTACGCGGCAATTAAGCGTCCGGATTATGCGGGGGCGGGACTAGGGGATGTGAATATGGCCTTGCCACCATCTACGCAAGCCGTTAAAAAGGCGCCTTCGTTGGCGCGCAGCCACATCAAGAATGGAGATCCAGTATGAAAGAAGTATTTGCCGGTGGCCCCAATGGTGGCTTGGCGGTAGAGCGCAGCGCCTTTATCCGCTCCACCTATCTGCACCTTGGCGGCGCCATGATTGGTTTTATCGTGCTGTCGGCTGTCATGCAGATGATGGGCCTGGGCAAACTGATGCTGGCGGCACTGAGCACCAGCAAATATATGTGGCTGGCTTTTATGGGTGGCTTCATGCTGGTTGGCAAGCTGGCCTCGGGCCTGGCCGATAATGCCGAAAGCAACCAAAAGCAGCTGATGGGCCTGGGCGGCTATGTCGTCGCCGAAGCGCTGATCTTCGCGCCGCTGCTCACCCTTGCCGGCATGATCAACCCGGAAGCGATTCCGGCCGCAGGTCTGGTAACGCTGTTGCTGGTGGGGGGGCTGACCTGGACCGCCTTCTCGACCAAGACCGACTTCAGCTTCCTTGGCGGCTTTCTGCGTATTGCCGGCATGGTGGCACTGGGCGCCATCATTGCCGGGGTGATCTTCGGCTTCTCGCTCGGTATCTGGTTCTCGGCTGCCATGGTGCTGTTCGCCGGTGGCTGCGTGCTGAAGGATACCTCCGACATCATCCATCATTACCCGGCTGATCGCCCGGCTGGTGCTGCCTTGCACCTGTTTGCCTCGATCGCGCTGATGTTCTGGTATGTATTGCGCATCCTGCTGGAGCTGTCGCGCAGCAAGTAATCAGCAATCGTGTCGTTGCAGGTACAAAGGCTCCGCTCAAGCGGGGCCTTTGTCATTGCAGCGGCGAGGTGAACAGCAATTGATCGCCAAGCTGGCGCACCGGCAACTCGAATACCGTGCTGAGTGCCTCGACGCTCAGTGCCTGGCGTGGCGGGCCGGCGGCGATCAGCTTGCCCTGATTCAATAGCCAGGCCTGGTCGGCATAGTGCAGGGCCAGGTTCACATCGTGCAGGCTGGCAACGATGGCCAGCGGCACATTGCGGCATAACTGGTGCAGGCCGGCCAGCAACAGGTGCTGGTGACGCGGGTCGAGGCTGGCAATCGGCTCGTCCAGCAGCAGCAGTGCCGGCCCCAGTGCGGCAGCGGCGCAGGCCTGCACCAGCACGCGGGCAAGTTGCACCCGCTGCTTTTCGCCACCCGATAGCGCCAGATAGCGACGCTCGACCAGCGATGCGGCATCGAGCAGTTGCATCACGCTATTGGCCAGCTGGGTGATCTCGCGCGTGGGAATGTCCGGGAAGGGGTTGGCACCGAGCAGGACCAGCTCGCCTACCGTGTAATCAAACTCCAGCGTCGACTGCTGCGGCAACATGGCGCGGCAGCGGGCCAGCCGCGCTGCCGGCAGGCCGCTCAGCGCATCGGCATGTAGTAGTACACGGCCGCTGCTGGGGGATATTTCTCCCGCTGCCAGTGCCAGCAAGCTGGATTTGCCGGCGCCATTGGGGCCGAGAATGGTGGTCAGGTAGCCGGGAAAGGCCGATACGGTAAGCCCGTCGATCACCCGTTTGCCGTCGCGTATCAGGCTGGTTTGTTCGAAATGCAGCATGGGCAAGGGCGGGAATGATGGGAACCGCACTTAAGCAGCGTTTAACCGCCATGGCAAGCGCTGCGCGGCACCAGGCTGTGCGTAGCCACATATCAAAACGCCCGTCTGGAGACGGGCGTTTTGTTGCTTGCACAGGTGTCAGCGCGACATCGCCAGCATCAAGCCGTTGAGTCGCTTCACAAAGCCGGCTGGGTCGTCGAGCGTGCCGCCCTCGGCCAGCAGGGCCTGGTCGAACAGGATATGGCTCCAGTCGTCAAAGCGCTCGCCCGCCAGTTCCGCCTTCAGCTTGCCAACCAGCACATGGTCGGGGTTGATTTCAAGGATGGGCTTGGAACCCGGCACATGCTGGCCGGCCGACTTGAGCAGCCGCTCCAGATTGCCGCTCATGGCGTGCTCGTCCGCCACCAGGCAGGCCGGGCTGTCGGTGAGGCGGTGGGTAATGCGCACGTCCTGCACCTTGTCGCCCAGCGTGGTCTTGACCTTGTCGACCAAGTCCTTGAAATCGGCGGCCTTGGTTTCCTGTTCTTTCTTCTCGGCTTCGTCTTCGAGCTTGCCCAGGTCGAGGCCACCCTTGGCCACCGAGGCCAGCGGCTTGCCGTCGAATTCGGTCAGGCTGCTAGCCAGCCATTCATCGACGCGGTCGCTCAATAGCAGCACTTCGATGCCCTTCTTGCGGAAGATTTCCAGATGCGGGCTGTGCTTGGCGGCAGCAAAGGTCTCGGCGGTGACGTAGTAAATCTTGTCCTGGCCGTCTTTCATCCGCGCCACATAGTCCTTCAGCGACACGGTTTGCTCTTCGCTATCGGTGGCGGTAGTAGCAAAGCGCAGCAGGCCGGCGATGCGTTCCTTGTTGGCGAAGTCCTCGCCCACGCCTTCCTTCATCACCTTGCCGAATTCCTTCCAGAAGGCGGCATAGTCGTCGGCGCGGTTCTCGGCGATGTCTTCCAACAGGCCCAGCACCTTCTTCACGCAGCCGGCCTTGATGGCGTCGATATCCTTGCTGTGCTGCAGGATTTCACGCGACACGTTCAGCGGCAGATCGTTGCTGTCGATCACGCCACGAACAAAGCGCAGGTATTGCGGCAGCAGCTTTTCTGCGTCTTCCATGATGAACACGCGGCGCACGAACAGCTTCACGCCATGGCGGCGCTCGCGGTCGTACAGGTCAAACGGCGCACGCTTGGGCACATAGAGCAGCTCGGTGTATTCCTGCCGGCCTTCGACGCGGGCGTGGCTCCAGGCCAGCGGCTCTTCCCAATCGTGCGATGCATGCTTGTAGAAGGCCTTGTAATCGTCGTCCGAAATCTCGCTCTTCGGGCGGGTCCACATGGCGTTGGCCTTGTTCACCGTCTCCATCTCGTCGGACACGATGATTTCGCCGTTCTCGCCATAGCTATTGCCCTTCTTCATCTTGATGGGCAGGGTGATATGGTCGGAATAGCGGCGGATGATCGACTTGAGGCGGTAGTCGTCGAGGAACTCGTCTTCGCCGTCTTTGAGGTGCAGCACGATCTCGGTGCCACGGCCTTCCTTCTGCACGTCTTCCAGGGTGAATTCGCCAGCGCCTTCGCTTTCCCAGCGCACGGCCTCGGTCGTGCCGGCGCGGCGGGTGGTCAGGGTAACGCGGTCGGCCACGATAAAGGCCGAGTAAAAGCCCACGCCGAACTGGCCGATCAGGTTGGCATCTTTCTGCGCATCACCCGACAGCTTGCTGAAAAATTCCTTGGTACCCGAGCGGGCGATGGTGCCGATATTGGCAATCACCTCATCGCGCGTCATGCCGATGCCGTTATCGCGGATGGTGATGGTGCGCGCATCCTTGTCAAAGGCGATCTCGATGCGCACATCGCCGTCTTTTTCGTACAGCGCGTCGTTATTGAGGGATTCGAATTTCAGCTTGTCGCAGGCATCGCTGGCGTTGGATACCAGCTCGCGCAGGAAGATCTCCTTGTTGGAATACAGGGAGTGGATCATCAGCTGCAACAGCTGCTTGGTTTCGGCCTGAAAGCCCAGGGTTTGCTTGCTCATCGTAATCACCTTGGTGTGAACAGGGTTTAAGGGATGGATGAGCGCAAGATGGGGCTGGATGGGCAGGTTTCAAGCGCCGCGCGCGATCGCGCCGGGTCAGGGTTTGTCCGGAGGGTGGCGACACGGCCGCGGCGCACGTTTGACGGCTTTTTCCAGTGCCTCCTGGATTTCGCCACGCGCCTTGAGTCGCGCAATGGCGGCATTCAGGGTGGCCAGATGACCATGCAGGGGCGATTGTCGGGTAACGGCCAGCAGGGTGGGTACCGAGCCCAGGCGCTTGCCCAGCACTCGCCATTCGCCAAGATGACCAAAGTCGCAGTTGAGATTGGCTTCCAGGGTCTTGATGTCCTGCCCCGGCGTGGTCAGCACCAGCACATTGGCGCGCCCCAAAGCCAGCATGGCAAAACGCCGCTCCAGCGACAGGGCGGCCTCTTCGATCCTGAACAGTTTGCCGCGTTGCGCCTCGAAGGCTTCGTCGTAACGGGCGCCGTCGGGAATCGACAACACCTTGCCGCGCAAGTCCGATAGCTCACGGAAATCAAAAGTCTGGTCGGCTCGCGTCACCAGCCAGAAATTCAACGGATAGAGTGATTCGCTGAAATCGAACAAGGCTTCGGCGGCGGCCGTGCGGTCCTTGCCCCAGATAATGCCGGCGCCCTCTTCGGCGAGCAGCTGGGTACGCCGCCACGGGTAAGGGCTGATCTGCAGATCAAGGCCGCTTTCCGCACTCAGGCGCTTGACCACCTCGACCCGCGTTGGGGCGATGGGCAGCGCTTCGCCGTTATTGCCGGTTTCCTGGCCCATCAGGATAGGGATGCTTGCCGGGTGGGCTGGCAGGCTCAGCAGCGTCAGGCTGCACAGCATGAGCACGCTGCGTGCGAAATCCGGCAGGGCGGTTGGCAGGGGAGAGCGCATGATTTTTGTTTGATAGCGCATGCTGCGAAACGCCGCTGTCGCGTAGGCCATCTCACCGCGCTTGCCCGCTCATATGCGTTGACTGGACCGGGTTTGGGCAGGATGACCGCTCGTCAGGCCTTGAGCCCGAGCTTGTCCATCACGCTGGCAATCGCGGCTAGCCGCGCTTGTTGCTCGGCGATATCCGCTTCGATGGCGGCGCGCTTTTCCAGCAAGGCATCGCACAGGGCCTGGCAGCGCTCGGGCGGCTGGCGCAAGGACGGAATGGCGACCTTCAGTTGCTCCAGGCTAAAGCCCAGCCACTTGCCCTTCTGGATGAACTGCAGTTCGGTCAGGGTGTGGCGGTCATAGTCGCGATAGCCGTTGGCATCGCGGCGCGGCGGGCTGATCAGGCCCTGGCGCTCGTAATAGCGCAGGGTATCGCGGCTCAGGCCTGAGTGTTTTTCCAGTTCGGCGATGCGCATGGCGCGGCTCCTCAATACTAGGAAGATTTGCACGGCTAACTGTGGAGTTGGGTCGATACCGTACCATGGTTTGCATCGATGCTCGACGGAGTTCCACCATGCAAGTGCAGACACTTTCCATTTCCGCCAGCGATGGCCTTCCCCTGTCGGCCAGCTTGTTCGATGCCGGACCAGATTGCCGTGGCCTCGTGGTCATCAATGCCGCTGCCGGCGTCAAACGGCGCTACTACACCGATTTCGCCACGTTTCTGTGCCAGGCCGGCTTTTCGGTGCTGAGCTGGGATGCCCGCGGCATGGGTGATTCGGCGGTGCTGCCACCCAAGCATGATCCGAGCCGTATGGCCGATTGGGGGCGCCACGATCTGGAAGGGGTACTCAGCCATATTGCCGCGCATATCGAGGCCGATCTGCGGCGGGTGGTGGTGATAGGCCATAGCGCCGGCGGCAATCTGGCTGGGCTGGCGCCATCCTTGCCCAAGGTTGGCGGCCTGTGCCTGATCGCATCTGGCACCTGCTACTGGCGCCTGTATCGCAAGCGCGAATGGCCGCGCATGCTGCTGGCCTGGCATGTGCTGATGCCGCTATTTTTGCGGCTGTTCGGCTATTTGCCGGCAAAACTCGGGGTGGGGCACGATCTGCCGCGCGGCATTGCGCTCGATTGGCGTAACTGGAGTCTGCAACCGGATTACCTGTTCAGCGACCCCAGTCTGCAGGTCGACGCCTATGGCGCATTCAACAAGCCCTTGCTGGCGCTGGCAGTAGCCGACGATACCGGCTTTGCCCCGCCACCGGCGGTGGACGACTTGCTGGCCCGGTTCAGCGCCGCGCGCATCGAGCGCCGCTTGCTGCACGCAGAGCAGTTCGGGCTGCGCAGCATCGGCCATTTCAATTTCTTCCGCCGCAGCCATGCCAATCTGTGGCCGCAGGTGAGTGAATGGTTAGCCATCACGCTGGACAGCCGTGCCAGCCCAATGGAGGCGGTCGCGAAACCATGGCCGCCACACAGTCGCCAATAGCTTCAGGCTGGTCGATCGATCACGATGCTGCGGCTGCGTCTTACCGTGACAATGGTGTTGCCCAGGCGGCTGCGAACCGGCCGAGCCTGGCGCTGCCCGGCGGCCTGCATCGCCTGCTGATCGCCGAGCAGGCGCAGCGCGCGCTGACATTGGGCCAGATCAAACCAGGCCAGCTGGCAAGCTGCATCGGGCATTTCCATCAGCTTTGCCAAGAAGCGGTGGGCGGCGCTGCGTGACAGGGTGCTGTGTGGTCCTTTCCATAGTGCGTCGAACCTGGCGTGCAGCTGCCTCTTGAGTTGGCGCAATTGCGGGTTGGCCAGGCGGCCTTGCGGACGTAGCGTCTGTAGATCGCATTGGATATGCGCATCGCAAGGCGCACAGCGATAGTACAGGCGCGGTTCCGGGGCCTGGAGTTCCGGGTAAACCTCTTGGAAGCTGGCCAATTGCGTGGGGCGGCCGCAGTAAGGGCATTGTGGTTGAGGCATCTTGTCTCTTGGTAGTCAGGTTGAATGGCCGCAATGCAAATCCAGGCGGCAAAGCGTGCTTATCACTGTGCTCGCTGTGCGCGTAGACGGCCAATCACGGCTACTTACCTCGACTAATGAATCACTAATTGGCTTTGTTATGACTGGGTGCTGCATCAAGTTCGTCCGCTGGCGCCGTGATTTGCCTTGCTGCAGGTCAAAATTGACGCAGTTTTTCCCGCGCACCCGATTCATTCGGGCGGGTGCCGGGCAGCATCCTGGTGACAGAGTTCCGACGAGAACGGCAAGGGCGGGATGCACCCGATGGCAGTGCCTGATGAGTGCGCAAGACCTGCAGGGCGCGCTCGCACTGGGCTATGTCGAACCAGGAGATGGAGCAGGCCTCTGGCGATACCGCTAGCAGCTGTGCCAGCAGGTGGTGTGCCGCCGAGCGTGACAGGGTACTTTGCGGACCTTTCCACAGCGCATCGAAGGCATAGTGCAAGCGACGCTTGATCCGCCGCAATTCCGGATTGGCAAGGCGGCCAAGCGGTTTCAGTGTCTGTGGGTCACAGCTGATATGGGCGTCGCATGGCGTGCATCGGTAGTACAGACGCGGGTGGGTGCTGGTGAGATTCGGGTGTACTTCTTGAAACGTGAGCAACTGGGTGCGCTGACCGCAATAGGGGCAGTTAGGTAGCAACATTGCGTATTCCCGGAGAAGTTCATAAGGCACGGCGCTTCTGCAAAGGCAGTTGCCTGGCGCGCCGTGGCCGCCGGGCAACTGCGTGCACTTAGAACTTGACCGAGCCGGTCAGATAGAACTGGCGGCCCAGTGGGTCGCTGTAGCGGCCGTCATAGCCGCGTTGATTGGCGCCGCCATTGCGCGCAACAAACGGCGGTGCACGATCAGCCAGATTCTTGATGCCGAAGGTCAGCTTCAACCATTTGTTCAGCTCGGCACTGGTCTGCCAGTCGAGCGTGGTGTAGGAGGCCACCGAGCCGTTGTAATCGACCCACGCACCATAGCTGCCATCGGCATTCACCCGCCGCACGATCTGATCTGCTGCTTCGAATCGCTGGTCGTTGTAGCCGGAGCGATAGTTGAGTTGAGCGGTATGGGTAAACATGCCGGACTTAAGGCTGGCGCTCAGATGGGCAATGGTGCGGAAGGTGACATTGCCGTTTTCGAACCGCCCCAGATTGCTTTTCCATTCATTGCTGCCGGCTGCGGTAGCGCGCGACTTCAGCATATAGGTGCCGGTAAACGCGGCGGTCAGGGTGCCGTAGTCGGTTTTGGTCTTGAAGCTTTCATCCCAGTCGATGCCACTGTATTCGGCATTGGTCAGGTTCAAGGGCGAGGTGGTCAGTGCCACATCGGGGTAATTGCCGATCTTGTTGGTCACGACGCTGAATAGCGGCCGATACAGCGCGGCGTTATTGAAGGCCTGCTCTTCGGTTACGACCGCAATTTTGTCGCGGATCGATACCGACCATAGATCTAGCCCCAATGACAGCGATTTCAGTGCATCGACGCGGAAGCCCAGCGACCATTGTTTTGAGCGCTCCGGTTTGAGGGCGCCATCGTTGCTGAGCGGGTTGCCACCTTCGCGCTTCGAATACTGGGCATTGCCGTTACAGCCCGCAGCCAAGGGGTCGGGCGCTGTAAATGGGCAGCCGTAGCGGGCGGCTGTTACGCCAGCATCGGCAATGGGGTTGGCAATGTCGTACACGGTGGGCGCACGAAATCCCGTGCCCAGCGAGCCGCGCAGCAGCAGGCTGTCGGTCGGGGTGTAGCGAAAACTGAGCTTATAGGTG
>NZ_JAYRLZ010000273.1:0-5599 GCF_041904975.1 Chitinimonas sp.
TTGCGCTTGGCGGTTTTCCGACGAAACGCGATCCGCCGGCAAAACGTCAACAGAGCCTAGCTGTCCAGCGCCTGCCGGACGGTGCCGACATAGCGTTCGCTGACCGCAACGACAGCACCACAACGCAAGGTGAGCGCATAGGTGCCGTCGCCAGTCACAGACAGCTTGGCCAACTGATTGCGCCTGACCACGGTGCTGCGATGAACGCGGATAAAGCAGGCCGGGTCGAGGCTGGACTCGAGCTGGGTCAGGGTGCAGCGGTGCAGCACACTGCGGCCGGCCAGGTGCAATTGCACATAGTTTCCCGATGCGGCGAGCCAGGTGACCTCATCCAGGTCCACCAGCTCGATCTGGCCGATGGAGCGGATGCTGATCTTGCGCAGGTAAGGGCTGGCGGCTTGCTCGGCCTGACTGTCGACATAGTGCTGCAAGGCCTGGCGGTAGCCACTGCGTCTGAGCGCCAGCATGGAGGCGGCCCGCTCCAGCGTTTGCGCCAGACGCACATCGTCAAAGGGCTTGAGCAGGTAGTCGAGGGCATGAACGGCGAAGGCGTCCAGGGCAAACCGCTCGAATGCGGTAACAAAGACAATGATCGGCGGCGCCGCCTGCTGGCTGAGTTCGCGGGCCAGATCGATGCCGGATTCCTTGGGCATCTGGATATCGAGGAACAGCACATCGACTGCTTCACGCGCGAGCATCTCGCGGGCTTGCGCCGCACTGGTGCACTCGCCAAGCAGCTGCCAGGCCGGGAAGTCTTGCAAGGCATAGCGCAGATTCATGCGCCCGGGCAATTCGTCATCGACGATCAGGGTGCGTATCACCGGTTCGGCCATATCAGTCATCCGGGAAAAGTGGTAGCTGCAATGTCAGGTCAAAGCGCCCGTCCACTTCGCTGATGCGTAACTGACCGCGCCCGCCATAGGCGAGGCGGATACGCTCGCGTGTGTGATGCAGTCCAAGCCCGAAGCCGGGATTGGCCGGCGCATCGGCGGGGATCGGATTGCTGATATTGATGGTCAGTTCACTGGCAGAGTGAGACAGCTTTACCAGGACATCGGCCGGGTCACCATGCCGCTCAAGATTGTGGCGGATGGCGTTTTCCACCAAGGGCTGCAGCAGCAGGGGCGGGAAGTCTGCATTCAGTATCACCTCGTCCTCACCACAAATGGTGATCTGCAGACGCTCGTCAAAGCGCAGTGACTGAAGTGCCAGGTAATCGCGCAGAAAGCGCATTTCGTCGGCGAACTTCACCCATTCCACGCTACTGGCAGTCAGGGCATAGCGCAGCAACATGCTCAGCCTGCTCAGGGCGCTGATCGCCAGTCGCTTGTCATCGGCGCGTACCAGCGCACTGATCGCGTTAAGGGCGTTAAACATGAAATGCGGCTCGAGCTGGGCGCGGAGCGACGCCATCCGCTGCTGTGCCAGCTCCAGCCGCAGCAAGGCATTCTCTGCCTCTACCTGCTGGCGATGCGTGTCGGCAGTGCGCTGCTTGTTGATCAAGGCAAGCGAATACGCCACAGCCATGGCGCCGGACAGGATCAGCATGTCCCACAGGTAGAAGTGGAGATTGATTTTTCGCAGAAAGCCGGGCAATTCTTGCCAGCTTCCATCGCTCAGATAGAAGTGCTCGAGTAGCGACAGCTGTAGATAGTAGGGGACGATAAACAGCAGAAAAACCTTGCAGAACAAGGGGAGCAGGCGGCGAACACGCGGTAGTTGCTCGCCCATTCCTTCCAGATGCCGGTACAGCCAGGCGCAAAAGACGCTCATGATCGCATCGCAATACACCACCACATGCATGCCCTTGACATCGGGCGGGCGGCCATGGCGCGCCGCATCGCTGAGGCTGGCAGCAAAATGCAAGAGCGTGAGCGAGGCCCAGATCAGCGCACTGATACTGAAGGCGGTACGCCAACTGCTGCGCGGCAATGTCGCCAGGGATGACGGTATGGGGGGCATGGACTCGCTCATCCAAGGAGCATAAGCAGATTGCGTGGGCCTGCCTACCCGATGCATACCGGCCTGCCGGCATTTGGTCACATCGGGTGGGTGTTTCGCGGCATGGTGCATGTGGTGGCGGCATTTGAACCCAAATCGCTACGCCAGCAGGGATGGCGCCGATATGTTGCCGGCAGCGCCGCGCTGGGCGGCGATTTGCGAAAGGCCCAAAGCATATGATCGATGTCGTTTGCCCTTACTGTGCGCAGGCTGCGCGATTGGTCAGTCGGAGCGAGGTATATCCGCATCTGCCCGACAATGGTTGGCGCTATTTCCGTTGCGAGCCTTGCGATGCCCATATTGCCTGCGATCCTCGTAGCGGCCAGCCGCAAGGCCGTCTTGCCAATGCTGCCTTGCGCAGCGCCAAGCGCATGGCGCATGGTCTGTTTGATGCGGTATGGAAGGGTAGCCATGCCTCCATGACGCGTAGCCAGGCCCGCCACTGGCTGGCGGACCGGCTGGGCATGGCGGTAGCCGACTGCCAGATCGCCAATTTCGATCTGGCGCAGTGCTGGCAAACCATTGCTGTACTGCGCCAAAACCGCAATTGGCAGCGCAATGGCACGCAAGCCGCAGTGGCCTGGTCGGTCGGGCATTCGCCCGGGGATGCCAGCAATGGGCGAGCGCGCTTGCGTCTGCCCGTAGCTAGCCGCCACTCAGATCCCGGCAAGCCCATGCATCGCGCCAGCTCGGTCGCCTAGCTGGCGCAGGCGGTTGACTGGCGAGAGCCATACCTTGGGCGCCTGGCCGGGAATCCAGCCGATTGCCGCGCTCCGGCACGCGAAGGTGGGCGTCTGGCCTGTTAACAACCACTTGCGGGCAGGCCAGTCAGAAAGCTGCCGACCGGTCCGAGTTTACTGACGGTGCGGCCGTCAAAGAACCATAGCGTGTCGTCGCGAATACCGATGCACACCGACTGTGCGTAACAGCGTGCCCAATACCCAAAAAGTGCTGTGGAGGTGGCTTTCGGTTGCAGGAGGCTGGGGTATTTGCACTCTCCCCAGTTGTACAGGCGCTCTGCGTCGCTATAGGGACTGGATGGGGCGAATGCGGCCAAGGCTGCATTCACATTGGCGGGGTTCTGATGAAAGCCACCATGGTCACCATTGGGGTCGTCGATGAACAGGCTGACCGTGGCGCCATACTTTTGCACCCAGTCGCGCGCCTTGTTCATGGCAGGACAGCCGTCGCGATCCGGGGTGGCATCCTTCTCGCCGCAATACATGATCCATTTCAGGCCCGAGAATGGCAGGGCTCCGAACTTGCCGGCCGCTATCTCGTCATTGGGTGGAAAACCGCTTACTGCGCCCCCGGCGTTTGAAAGCACCGTGCCGAAGTAACGATTGGCGCTATTGCTATCGAGTGCGGCCATGGCATAGCTATTGGCGGAGCCACGACTATAGCCGTGCAGCAGGGCCTGGCCAGGCGCAATACCCTTTTGCTTGAGGATGGCGGCGACCAGTGGATACATCTCGCTGGGTTGGTAGTAGTCGCTCGTGGTATCGCCACCGCCAAACCACCACTGCAGGGCCAGTACGGCATAGTTGCGCGTCTTGGCATAGGGATGCCACAGGTAAAACTCGTCAAATGCCCAGCTCGCATGACCATGCAAACTAACGATCACCGCCGTCGGGGCACTGCTGCTGGGCTGCCACCAGAGGGTGAAGGCTTTGTTATCGCTGGTATCGCTGATGGTGGCGCCCTGTTGTCTGGCATAGTCAACGCGGGCGGGAGTGGCGCCGCTGGCTTGGGTGAGCAGGCTGGCGCTATCGGCGCCGGCGTTGGCACTTGCCAGCAAGAGGGCGGCAAGGCAGATGCTGCGTAGCGCTAAGCTGGTCATCAGCTGCTCCTGGTCGGCGATCCGGTCGGGAAATCCATCTCCTTGAACCCGGAAGTAAAGCAGACGAATCGCGCGGCCGCTTACCTGTCAGCCCAGCCGCCTGAGTTGGGCTGGCTGGGCGCGCCAAAGTGCATTGCCCGGCACGCCTGCCGATGTCGCATCAACTGGCTTGTCGGATGCCTGGATGGCGCAGTTCGCGCACGGTCACGGCAAAGCGCTCGTTGCCGGGCATCCGGCCACTGGCGCGACCCACTTCCACAAAACCGGCTTTTTTATACACAGCAATCGCGGCCAGATTGCCATCCAGCACTTCGGCACTCATCGCTGAGGCGGTCTCGCGCAAGGTCGCCTGAATCAGGGCAGAGGCAACGCCGCTACCGTAGACCGCCGGATCGATATACAGCCAGGCGAGCTCATCCTGCGTAAACGCGACAAAGCCGACAACCGTGCCATCGCGTTCGGCGACACGAATGTCGTACTCATTGAAGCCTTCGTTCTCTGCGGTGTCGGCCAAGGTGAGAAAGGCATCACTCAGGCTGGCTGCCGCCAGCTCATCGCGCCGGGCTGCATCGTGGATGTCGCAAACGCGTTGCCAGTCAGTCTGGCGATAGGGTCGTATGGTCATAAGCGAAAGCAGGTTCAAGTTCGATGCAGTCGGGTGTCGGCTTACGCCATGGCCAGCTTTGCCCGTGGCACCGCCGCCAGCAAGGTCTTGGTGTAGTCCTCGCGCGGATTGCTGAGCAGTTCGCTGCAGCTGGCAGCCTCGACGATGCGGCCGCGTTGCATTACCGCGATATGGTCGGCCAGGTATTCCACCACGCCGATATTGTGGGTGATGAACAGATAGGCCACCCCCAGCTCGTGCTGCAGGTCCTTGAGCAGATTGAGAATTTGCGCCTGCACCGAGACATCGAGAGCCGAAGTGGGCTCATCGCAGACGATAAGGCGCGGATCCACCGCCAGGGCGCGGGCGATGGCAATGCGCTGGCGCTGGCCGCCGGAGAATTCATGCGGGAATTTGGTGATGCTCACTGCAGGCAGACCGACCTGGTCAAGCAGGCGCGCAACGCGCTTGCCGCGCTCGCTGGCCGAGACATCGGGCTGTAGCGATTGAATCCCTTCTTCGAGGATTTCACCCACGCGCATGCGTGGGTTCAGCGAGCCGAACGGGTCCTGGAAGATGATCTGGATCTGCCGGCGTGCTTCTTTAAGCTGGCTGGCGTTGGCGCTCATCAAATCGATGCCGTTGAGGACTGCCTTGCCATCGACCACCGCCGAGCCGCGCAATAGCTGCAGAATCCCCTTGCCGGTGGTGGTCTTGCCCGAGCCAGACTCGCCGACCAGGGCGAGGGTTTCGCCGGCACGCAATTGGAACGACACATCGTGCACCGCATCGACATAGCCGGTAACGCGCTGTAGCAGGCCAGAGCGGATCGGAAAGCGCACCCTTACGTTTTCCGCCTTGAGCAGCACGTCGCCGATGTGTCGGGTACGTTGCTTTCCGCTCTCCAGTGGTGCCACTTCACGCTCGGTCAGAACCACCGGGCTGTGTGGTGCGAAGCCAAAACAGCGCACGGCATGGCTGTCCGATTGCGGATACATGGCTGGCACTTCCGACTGGCAGCGCTCGCTGGCCGAGTGGCAGCGCGGTGCAAAGCGACAGGCATGGAAGGTCTGGTTCAAGGCCGGCACATTGCCGGCAATCGCTTCGAGCTGATGGCCGCGCTTGTCTACATCGGGCAGGGCACCGAGCAGGCG
>NZ_JAYRLZ010000274.1:0-5524 GCF_041904975.1 Chitinimonas sp.
TAGGCTGGTTTCTCCTCGGTATCTGTGAAGGACAATCATGCTGCCTTACTTACTGGCTTTGGTCATGGCCGTTTCGGTGCTTGCCTCACCCATGGGCGAGGCCGATGCGCGGCATTTGCTGGCGCGCACCGGCTTTGGTGTCCGTAGCGAGGAATTGGCGCAATTCGGTCGTATGTCGCGCAGTCAGGCGGTCGAACAATTGCTGGCTGGCGTACAGACCCAGGCGGGCACGCCGCCGCCGGCCTGGGTTAATGATGCGCCGTTTCCGAAACGCGAGGTGGCCAATGACGAAGCGGCCAAGCAGGCCTACCGCGAGCAGATCCGTGAGCAGGGCATTGCACTGCGTGAGTGGTGGTATCAGGAGCTGCTTGAAACGCCATCGCCCCTGACCGAGAAGATGACCCTGTTCTGGCACAACCATTTTGTGTCGGCACAGCAAAAGGTCAAATCGCCGCAGCTGATGTACCGGCAGAATGTCTTGCTACGCCGCGAGGGCCTGGGCAATTTCGGGCGGCTTTTGCACGAGGTGGCGCGCGATCCGGCCATGCTCGAATACCTCGATGGGGTAAAGAACCGGCGTGGCGAGCCCAACGAGAATTTCGCCCGCGAGGTGATGGAGCTGTTCACCCTCGGCGAGGGCCATTACAGCGAGCAGGATATCCGCGAGGCGGCGCGTGCCCTCACCGGCATGAGCCTGGACCGCGACAGCGGCGACTACCGATTTCGGCCGGCGCTGCATGATTTCGGCGAAAAAACCGTGTTCGGCCAGCGTGGCAATTTCGATCCGGACCAGTTTCTTGATTTGCTGCTGGCGCGGCCTGAGCTGGGTGAATTCATCAGCGCCAAGCTGTGGCGCGAGTTTGTCTCGCCCGAGCCCGACCCGAGCGAAATCCGGCGCCTGGGCAAGCTGTTCCGCGACGCCCATTACGAGATCAAGCCCTTGATGCGCGCCTTGTTGATGAGTGATGGATTCTGGGCGCCGAACAATCGTGGCGTGCTGGTGAAGTCGCCGGTGGAGCTGGCGATTGGCAGCTACCGCAGCTTTGGCCTCAAGCCGCCGTCGTGGAAGCCGATTCTGGGCGTCAGCCGCAATCTGGGGCAGGACCTGTTCAATCCACCGAATGTGAAGGGCTGGCCCGGCTACACCGACTGGATCAATAGCCAGACCTTGCTGACGCGCAAGCAGATGCTGGCAAAGCTGTTCCGCATATCGGACATGGCGGCGCCGCCGCTCGATCCCAGTCGGGTCGACAAGGAATTGGCGCGGCTGGGGCAGGGGAGCGTCGACTTCAATGCCGAGACCTGGCTTGCCAGTGTGGGCGGCCTGGGGCGGGCCAGCTTGTTGTTGCTGCCCTTGTCCATGGATGGCATGGCCGATGGCAGTGCCGCCAGTAGTATCAGCCAGATGGCCCTCAACCCGCAGTATCAGCTCAAATAAGGACGCCGCCATGAATCGACGTGAATTCCTACGCGCCACCGCCTGCGGCGGCATGTTGACCCTCGCCCCTGGACTGGCCTGTGCGGCGGCACCGAGCGCATCGGCGCGCCTATTGATCCTGATCGAATTGAAAGGCGGCAACGACGGCCTTAACACGGTCATCCCCTATGCCGACCCGGCCTATTATGCGGCGCGGCCCAAGCTGGCGATTGCCCGCGATCAGGTGGTGCAGCTCGATGAACGCACCGGACTGCACCCGGCGCTAAGCCCCTTGCTACCTTTGTGGCAGGACGGCCGGTTGGCGCTGGTGCAGGGCCTGGGCTACCCCAAGCCCAATCTGTCGCATTTCCGCTCGATCGAGATCTGGGACACCGCATCCGACAGCGATACCACCTTGCAAAGCGGTTGGCTGACGCGCCAGTTTGCCGCCC
The DNA here is from genome assembly GCF_041904975.1 of Chitinimonas sp. Taxonomy (NCBI): domain Bacteria; kingdom Pseudomonadati; phylum Pseudomonadota; class Betaproteobacteria; order Neisseriales; family Chitinibacteraceae; genus Chitinimonas; species Chitinimonas sp. The sequence goes on from NZ_JAYRLZ010000274.1 coordinate 1,870, forward strand.
GCCCCTTGCCGGCGGAGTTTGTTGCCGATGGCGTGCTGGTCGGCAGCCCGGAACTGGGGCCGCTCGATGGTGGCGCGCGTGCCCTGGTGCTGCAAAGCACCGATGCCTTTGTGCAGCAGGCCAAGCTCGCCAATGATATGGCGGCTGGCGCACCGAATGCGGCGCTGGCGCATTTGTTGAAGGTGGAGGCGGATATCCGGCTGGCGGCCAAGGGCCTGGCTGTGGGGGGCAAACTGCAGACAGCCTTCCCTGACAATGGCTTTGGCAAGACGGTAAAGGTCGCGATGGATGCGCTGGCAGCCAATCGTAATATCGGCGTACTCCGCCTTACCCTCGGCAGCTTCGATACCCACGTCAACCAGCGGCCGCAGCAGGAGCGCTTGCTCGGTGAGCTGGCGCAGGGCCTGGTGGCCATGCAGGCCGCCTTGACCGAGCTGGGTCGTTGGCAGGATGCGCTGATCTTCAGCTATGCCGAATTTGGCCGCCGCCCCTATGAGAACGAAAGCGGCGGCACCGACCATGGCACGGCCAATGTGCACTTTGCGCTGGGTGGAGCGGTGCGTGGCGGCTTGTATGGCAAGCGGCCGGACTTTGCCGATCTCGATGGCGGCAATCTGCGCGCGGCGGTGGATTTTCGACAACTGTATGCCAGCGCCTGCCGTTTCTGTTGGGGCAGCGATGGCGTGGCGTCGCTGGGGCGGCAGTTTGCGCCTTTGCCGATTGTGGCCTGATTCCTCCCGCGAGCGCGGGCTGCAGGCAGAAATGAAAAACGGCGCATCGAGGATGCGCCGTTTTGTCTGGTACTTGCCCTGCTTACTTGGCCGCGTTGACCATGTATTCAACAGCTGCGTGGAACTCTTCGTCCGAGCCACCATAGCCGCCCTTGGCCGGCATGGCGTTCTTGCCCTTGATACCGCTGGCCACCAGCGCATCCAGGCCCACTTTCACGCGTGGTGCCCATGCAGACTTGTCGCCGAACTTCGGCGCGCCGGCTGCACCACTGCCGTGGCAGGCTACGCAGGTGCTTTCATAGATTTCCTTGCCCTTGGTGGCCGGGTCTACCTTGGCGCCAGCTGCGGCTACTGCACCTGCGGCACCCTTGACTGCCGGCTCGGTGAACTTGGCGCCTGCGGCATTACCCATATAGGCCACGGCACGGGCCACTTCATCGTCGGTCAGATCAGCTGCGCCGCCTTTGGCCGGCATGGCGTTGATGCCTTTGACGGCATGCTCGACCAGCGTTGCATAGCCCTTGCTGATGCGTGCGCCCCAGGCGGCAGCATCGGCAAACTTCGGCGAGCCGGCCAAGCCTGCGCCGTGACAGGAGATACACACATTCTCATACACCGCCTTGCCGGCGCGGCTGCCGGGTGGGCCCGATTCGTCGAGCTTGGCAAGGCCAACCGGCTGGATACGCGCGGCAATGGCTTCATTAGTCATGGTCGGGCTGCCTGCATCCAGTGCCATGCCGCCGGTAAACAGCTTGACCGCGAAGAACAGGAAAACGGGAATGCCGATAATGGTTGCCAGGACTACCCCAATCAACTGCTTGACGGTCATCGGGTTGTCGGCCTTCTCGTCGCTCATGCTGCCATCCTTTTGTGCTCTGTTGTCGGGTAAGGCCGCCCAGATGGCGACCAAAAACCCCGCAATTATAGCGGGATTGACCGCCACCACCAACGCTTGCGGGCCAAAGCTGGACGTTGTGGCGCAAAATCGCTATTCTTACGCGCCTTTCGCAGCAAAAATCCGCGTCCGTAGCTCAGTTGGATAGAGTGTCAGTTTCCGAAGCTGAAGGTCACAGGTTCGATCCCTGTCGGGCGCGCCAGATAAGTCAAACACTTGGGCCAGTCATTGCGACTGGCCCTTGTTGTTTCTGGGCTCATGGCAGGTGCTCGTTTCCCGCAAACGCCTGACAGGCAGCGCGATATTGCGGCATGATTGCGCCGCTGTCCTGCTTATCGCTACCGGATTGCCAGTGTTTGCAGCCGCGCCCGCAGGACAGGCGTCAACAATCAAGGAGGAAGCATGACCTTTGTGGAGTCTATTCGTACCTGCTTTACCAAGTTTGCCGATTTCAACGGCTGCGCAAGCCGCTCCGAGTTCTGGTGGTGGGCCCTGTTCAATTTGCTGGCTGGGGTGGTCCTCGGAATCGTCAGCGACAAGCTGTCTTTGGTTTTCTCGCTGGTAACCCTGGTTCCCTATATCGCGGTGACGGCACGCCGCCTGCACGATACCGACCGCAGCGGCTGGTTCCAGCTGATCGGCCTGATTCCGATCATTGGCTGGATCGTGTTGATCGTTTGGTGTGCGCAAGAAGGCAAGAGTCCAAACAAGTATTCCTAGGTACTGAGGTCCAGTCGGGACACAGTTCTATCAAGCAAAAAGGCCGGTCGTTGCGACTGGCCTTTTGTTGTTTTTGGGCAAAGGCATTGCTGTATGCCGTCAATGAGTCGCTATCCACATGGCGGGTGCTGTGCTTGGTACTGGGCCAGCGCCTGTGCATGGTCGCACTGAACCTGGGCGATCAAAGCGGGCGGCGAAAGCACTCTCACCGATGGCCCCCAGCGCAGGATATCCATGGTCAGCTCCTGGGCTTGGCCAAACGGTACGGTCAGCTCATAACGGCCATCAGCCAGCCATTTCCCTTGTTGCTGCGCATGCCACTGCTCATCGGCCACCCAGCGTGCGGCTTCGGCAGTGAACTGAAGCACCGCCAGCTGGGTTGCCTGGCCGGTAAATGCGCCGTATTCGCCATCGAGTGCGGCATCCAGCTCGCTGCTATCGAGGTCTTTCTCGATGGCCTCACCCAGTTCAGCCGAGGCAATCCGGTCCAGCGAGAATCGGCGTAGTGCGTCTTGTTGATGACACCAGGCATCTACATACCAGTTGCTGCGGTAGTGAACCATGCGCTGAGGCGAGATCAGCCGGCTGGTTTGCTGATTCTTGTGGCGGCTGTGATAGCGGATATGGAGCTGTTTGCGCGCGATGGTGGCGGCGGCAATCGCTTCGAACGAGGCTGGCGTGGTGTGGCGGCGCATATGCTCCAGCAGGCGGATGCGTGAGGCTAGGCCATCTGGATTGTGGTGGCTTTTGCCCAGCATATCGGCTACCCGTTCGCGCACTGGCTGCAACAGTCGCGATAGATAGCTGCTGCCGATCTGCGATAGCAATTGCTCCATGGCTAGCATGGCCAGTAGCTCATCGGCCGAAAACCAGATGCCGGGCAGCTCGATATTGTCTGGCTTGCCGTCCAGTCGATAGCCACCCAATTCGCGATCGAAAACGATGGGTGCCCGAAATTCGTCGCGCATTTCCTGAATGATGCGGTTTGCAGTGGCGCGCGAGCATTCCAGCTCTTCCATGATGCGCGACAGCGGTACGCCAGTGCGCCGCCCCGCCAGTAGCCGATGCAATTTATAGGTTCGGGTTGCCTTGTCCATGAGCAGGCTCATCAATTGAGATTGATGGCTTGCAGACTAGCGACATCAACCTGAGGGGAGCAAGCACATGATGCAGTTCGAAGCGGACCGGCTGGTGTTTTGGGGGACTTTGCTGCTGGGGGCGATTTGCCTCTTGATGATCTGAGCCGACTTTGCTGAGGCAGGGCGCAGCTGGCGTGTTCCGGCAAAGGGCAAAACCTGTAGACACAGAG
>NZ_JAYRLZ010000014.1:0-33899 GCF_041904975.1 Chitinimonas sp.
ACTGCAGCACCGGGCTCCAGGCCATACACCTCGGCCACCGGCATCAGGAACAGTTTTTCGCCGCTGAAGCCCACCACCTCGGCTTCGACACTGCTACCGGAGGGCAACAACACCAGACAGCTGGCGCCGACCGGCAATTTGATGCCGACCGCCTCCAGCACCATGCCTGCAGCACGCGTCAGGCGGCCGCGCGGCAACCAGGGCCGGGTGGCATTGACAGTTTCCCGCCCATCAAGCGCATAGCGCTGCAGCCGCTGCAGAATCGGCGGCAATTGGTCATTGAGCAAGGTCATCGGCGGCCCATGCCTGTTCGAGCCCGAGGCTGGCAACAACGCGCTGCCAACGAGTGGGCAGGGTCAGGTCGACATCGACCATGGCATTGCTGATTATGCAACCGCCGCGATCGATGTGCGGATCTGCATCAAATCGCCACTGCCCGGCCTCAGGCTCGTTTTCGAACATGGCTTGGAGCAGCGCCACATCGTCAGGATGCATTTGCAGGCGTAGCGGCCCACGCAATTCGGGTATGCCATCGAGCGCTTCGCGCACCACACGTTGAACGCTGTTTGGATCATGCCTGAGACTGGTGCGGATGATCTGGCTGGCAATCGCCAAAGCCAAGTCGGCAATCGGTTTGGCAAGGATCGCTTCATAGCCTTGCACTGCTGACTCCAATGCGTGCAATAGCTCGGCAAACCGCGCCACATCGGCGGCAGCCTCCGCCCGCCCCTGCTCGATCCCCTGAGCCAGCCCTGTCGCCAGCCCCGCTTCGCGCCCGGCAGCCTCGCCGCTGGCATAGCCTTCACGCCAGCCTTCGTCATGCCCGGCCTGATAACCCTCTGCCCTGGCTGCCTGTCGCTCGGCTTGCAGCGCCTGTCGTGCCGCCTCCATCTGGCTGGCTTCATCCGGCTCTGCCGGCTCGACAGCGTGTGGCGTTTCGACAGGCATGGGCTCCGGCGCAACGGCTACGACCGGCACCGGTGCTTCGGCACGAAACTGGGGGCGCTGGATCGAAGCACCGGAGAATTGATCGACCTGCCATGCCGCCAGCTCGCCCACATCGGCGCCACGCATGATCCGTTTGCTTCCCCAAGCCTTCATTGCCCCACCTCACCGCTCATGCATGCCACACCGTAGCCAGTCCGCAGCCGGTGCTTACTCGACAAAGCCCTCGCCACCGCCCTTGCTGATGGCCAGCTGGCCCTCATCAGCCAAGCGCCGCACCACCTTGAGAATTTCGCGCTGCTCTGCCTCAACCTCGGACACTTTTACCGCGCCCTTGGCTTCGAAATCATCGCGCAGCATTTCGGCGGCGCGCTGCGACATATTCTTGAAGATCTTGTTGCGCAGGGTCTCGGACGTGCCCTTCATCGCGACGATCAGCGAGTCGGACGACACCTCGCGCAGCAGCAGCTGGATGCCGCGATCATCGACATCCATCAGGTTCTCGAAGGTGAACATCTTGTCCTGGATGCGCTGTGCCAGTTCCGGATCGTACTCGCGGATTGCATTGAGCGCGGATGCCTCGACCACGCCGCCCATAAAGTTGAGGATTTCCGCCGCCATCGGTTCGCCTCCCATGGCGGATTTCTTCACCCGATCGGCGCCAGACAGCAGCTGGGTAAGCACATCGTTGAGCTCGCGCAGTGCCGTTGGCTGCACCCCTTCCAGGGTGGCGATACGCAGCAGCACATCATTGCGCAAACGCTCGACGAACTGAGCCAGCACTTCGGATACCTGATCAGGCTCCAGATGCACCAAGATGGTGGCGATGATTTGCGGATGCTCGTTCTTGATCAGTTCGGCCACCGCCACCGAATCCATCCACTTCAGCGATTCAATGCCGGTGTTGTCGCCACCTTGCAAGATGCGGTCGAGCAGATTGGCCGCCTTGTCCGAACCCAGCGCCTTGGTGAGCACCGAACGGATGTATTCATCGGCAGCGCCGAAATTGGCACGATTCTGCGTTGCCGCCAGAAAGTCGGCCATCACTTCCTCGACCTGCTCGCGCGTGACGTTGTCCATACTGGCCATCGCCATACCGATCTTCTGGACTTCCTTGGGGCCAAGGTATTTGAACACTTCAACGGCGGCTTCTTCACCGAGACTCATCAACAAGATGGCGCTGCGGCGTATCGCTTCTTCATTGTTAGCCATGAAGCCTCACAGATGAGAGTTGCCACATGCACGGGCATGCAGCGAGATTAAGGATTCGCGGCGGCAAACCTAGCTGGTCTTCTGGTCGGACGGGTCGGCATTGAGCCACTCGCGTATCACCGTCGCCACCATGCGCGGGTCCTCGGTCGCCATTTCCTTGGCACGCTGCAGCAATTCGCTGAATGCCGCCATCTGCGCGCTGGCTTCCGCCTCGGCAACCACTTCCGCCTCGACCTCGGATTGCGCCAGCTCCTCTGCCGTCAGTGCCACCCCGCCAGCTTCGCCGCCCAAGGCGCCACGGTCCTGCTTGGGACGTATGACATCGCGCAGGATGGGCCGTACCACGCCAAACAACAGGTAGGCCAGCACCAAGGCAATCAGGATGACCTTGATGATGTCGGCAGTGTGGGTAATGAAGTATTCGGTGAGTTTTTCCAGGAAGGACTTGCCGGCAACCTCGAGTGCGCGATCGGCAAATGCGGCGTTGACCACCTTGACCGAATCACCACGCTCCTTGCTATAGCCTATCGACTCCTGCACCAGATTGGTGATCTGGTTGATTTCCTGCTGGGTGAGCGGTACCGACTTGACCCCGCCGTCCTTCTGCTGGACCGGCTTGAAATTCACCACCACCGCCGCATTGACCCGCTTGATTACCCCGACCTGCTGCCGTACATGGGCAATGGTCTTGTCCACCTCATAGTTGCGCGTCAGCTCTTTATGCGAACTGCCGCCCGCGCCACCCGCAGTCGCGCCCGGTGGGTTGGTCAGCGTTACCGGCGCCGTTGCCGTACCCGGAGGCTGATTCGATAGCGCCCCCGGCACGCCGGAAGGCTGCGATGCAGCCGTTCCTGCACCTTCAGCGGTCTGCTCGCTGCGGATTGCCGCTGCATTGGGGGGGGAATTGGGCTGGAATTTCTCGGAAGCCTGCTCGACTTCAGAGAAATCCATCTGCACGGTGACTTCAGCTTTGACATTGTCCGAGCCGACAATCGGCTGAAGGATTTTCTGAATACGCTCGCTGAGCGCCGCTTCCTGCTGATGCACCAGCACCAGCTGGCGCCGATTCAGCAAGCCATTTCCACCTTCGGCCATATCCGACACGCTGGACAGCAAATGACCATCCTGATCCAGCACCGATACGTTCTGCACCGGCATATCAGGAATACTGCTGGAAACCAGATGGACGATACCGGCAACCTGGGAAGACTCCAGCGCCCGACCTGGAAACAGGGTAACCAGAACCGAAGCCGTCGGCTTTTGCTCATCGCGTAAAAACACCGTCTGCTTGGGTATGGCCAGATGTACACGGGCCGATGACACCGCTGACAATGATTCGATCGAGCGCGCCAGCTCTCCCTCAATGGCACGCTGGTAATTGATCTGCTCACCAAACTGACTGATTCCGAATTTCTGGTTGTCGAGCAACTCGAAACCGACTGCACCACCCTTGGGCAGGCCCTGCGAGGCCAGTTGCAAGCGGGCGCTATGCACAAATTCAGCCGGCACCGAAATCACTCCGCCAGGCTCTAGCTTGTAGGGTATGTTCAGTTGCTGCAGGGACTGCACAACCTGCCCGCCGTCCTTGTCGGAGATGTTGGCAAACAGAATCTTGTAGCCGGGATCTTTCGACCAGATGACCGCAACGACAAAAGCCGCCAAGGCAGCCGCAGCAAGTGCGGCAATGAGGAGTTTGCGGGGAGTGGGAAGTTGATTGAAGCGCTGGATGAGATTCGGCTTCTCACCGGATTGGCCTTCACGGCTGTCGACAACGACGGCTTCATCCATAGATCAAGGCTTACACCTGCATGTTCATAACTTCCTGGTAGGCGGACACCAGCTTGTTACGAACCTGCACCATAGTCTGGAAAGACAGGCTCGCCTTCTGCAGCGAGACCATCACATCTTGCAAGTTGGCATCAGGCGAGCCCGACTCGAATGCCTGTTGCTTGGCTTGCGAATCAAGCTGCATCTGACTGACCTGGTCCAAGGATGATTTCAGCACCGAAGCGAAGTCGGCGCCTTCAGGCAAGCTTTCCGTGGAGGAACTGCCGTGCCCGGCAGCCTTTGCCGACATTGCCTTCAGTTCGCCCAACAGATTGTCAATGCCTTGCACGCTCATGACCCACCTCGACCACACCCAAATAACGACCGTGACGCCCTAACAATAGCAAGCAATTGGCGCACCATAAAAATTAATTACTCTTGCCAGCCTTCTTCGCGATATTGCTGCAACTTGTAGCGCAAGGTCCGCTCACTCATCCCCAGCCGCTCTGCCGCCAACTTGCGCACCCCCCCAGATGACTTCAGGGTATCAAGGATGTGCTGCCGCTCCAGTGACTTGATATCGGCTATCGCCGGTACAACTGGAGCACTGGCTTGTGGCTGATGCAGCGCTGCAACAGTTGCCGCCACAGGCGGCAATTCTTGCCGCCGACTTACCGGCAAAAACAGGTGCGCAGGCTCGACCTCATCGCCGGGCGCCAGTATCAAGGCGCGTTGCATCACATTCTCCAGCTCGCGGATATTGCCTTCCCAGCGATGCGCAGTAAGCGCCGCCGCAGCCGCCGCACTGATGGATGGCGACCGGCGCTTCGCCAAGGCCGAATGGCGAATAAGCATGGTCCGTGCCAAAGGAACAATATCGTCAGGCCGATCACGCAATGCCGGCAGTGCGAGCGGAAATACATTGAGCCGGTAGTACAGGTCCTCGCGGAAGCGGCCTGCAGCAACTTCGGCCGGCATATCCCGATTGGAGGTGGACAGCACGCGGATATTGATCGGGATCGGCTTCTTTCCCCCGACCCGCTCTACCTCGCGCTCCTGCAGCACGCGCAACAACTTGGCCTGTAGCGGCAAGGGCATTTCGGAAATCTCATCCAGCAACAAGGTGCCGCCTTCGGCCTGCTCGAACTTGCCGATATGCTGGTTGGCAGCGCCGGTGAAGGCGCCCTTTTCATGGCCGAACAAGGTTGATTCGAGAAGCTGCTCCGGAATGGCTGCGCAATTGATCGCCACAAACGGACCGCTGGCCCGGGCTGAATGCCGGTGCATATAGCGGGCGAGCACCTCTTTGCCGGTACCGCTTTCACCGGTAATCATCACCGCCGCCTCCGACGAAGCAACACGCTGCGCCACTTCAAGCAATGCGAGCATACCCGGGGCTTCAGCGATGACCGCCTCGTCGTCGACTGCCGGCAACATATACTTTGCAACGGTGGCCAATAAACTGTCCGGCTCGAACGGCTTGGGCAAATAGTGCGCCGCACCGGCATGCAGGGCTGCCACTGCCCTTTCGATCACGCCGTAGGCGGTCATCAGCACAACCGGAATATGGGGAAACTCGATCTTGATCTGGATTAATAGTTGCTCGCCATCCATGGGCTGCATCTGTACATCCGACAAGACCAGTCCGACTTTCTGTTGCCGCAACTGCGCCAGGGCAGCAGAACCGTCATCGCTGGCAATGGTTCGGTAGCCCGCTAACTCAAGGGTGTCGGTCAAGGCTTCGCGAAGATCACTATCATCCTCGACAATCAGAATCGGCAATGAAGGCATAAATGGCGTAGTCCGGAAAAGGCTTAACTGGAAATCAGCAACAAAAAATCGGGCTCATTTCTTTATCGCATAGCATGCCTCGGCAATATTTCCCTTACCTGAAAACGCCAAAGAAGACGCACGAGCCTTTACCATGGCTATACCCTTCCTCGAAAGACTGTCCGGCTGCGTCGCCAAATATGGCGAAAAATCGAATCCATCACCCGAGTCGGTTACCCGCATTCGCAATATTGAATGACCATCGCGGGAATAACTCTCCAGCTCGATATCGATGCGACCTGTTTGCAACTCAGCCAAGGCAACAAGGCGTGCATCCAGATACTGGTCAAGGCCGTCAAAAGCAGATTTCGCTTCCGGCGAGAGCTTCAGCAAGCCATGATCCAAGGCATTGACAAACAGTTCGGTCAGTATCAGAAAAATATCTGCATTGGCTTCTCGCAAGGGCTCCAGCTGAGACACAAAGCTCATTACCATCGGTATCGTCTGCAGGCGCCGCAATTCACTTGCACCCAACGATATCGCATAGCGCCAATCCAGTTGCGCATCAGCATCGAGCGGCATGCAGACAACCCGCCGGGAATCAGGCAATGGCAATCTGCTACCAGCGTCAATATCGACAATTGCCAGTGATACATCATCATGGCAAACAGCGCCGCCGAGAAATTCCGAGAGACGTGCAATGGTGCGCGCTCGAGCGTCCGTCGCAGTTACGCCAGCGGTAGCCAAAGCCAATCGGGCCAAACCAAACGACTCACCCGCCGCATTTCGCGCTTCAAGCAGTCCATCGGAACACATGACCAAATTGCCGCCCGACTCATAGGCATAATGCTCTACGGTGAGATCGAGTTCCGACTGGGGCACAATTCCCAAGGGCAGATGACGGGACTGCCATCGTTTAGACAATCTGCCCTTTTCATCATAAAACCGCACTTCCGGAATACCACCATTCCATACCGCAATTTGCCGACTGGAAAAATCGACCGCAACAAAAGCCAATGCAACGAACCTATCTACTGGCAATACTTGCCGGACTTTGCGATGCATCTCGATGAGAATGTCGCGCATCGCAAATCCGCGTTCAGTCATCGCATAGAATGGTTGGGTAAGCGGCAATACATTCAATGCTGCAGTCAATCCATGCCCGATGCCATCTGCCAATACCAAATGGAGAATATTGCCTGGCGTGCGTGCTGCCGCAATCAAGTCGCCCGAAAGACTTGCAGCGGGAGATATCCAGCAATGCAGCTGCGGATCTGATAGGCGCTCACGATTAACCAGCTGATCCATCAGGTATTGAGCGACACGTTTTTCTTCTTCTGAGCGATCAAAATACTCAGCCAGTGCAGACGCTTGTTCCCTGACTTTGCGATTAAGTTCGACGGTACGGCCAATTGCCTTGATTTTTGCCTCAAGAATGCGGTAGTTCACCGGCTTGAGCAGATAGTCATCTGCACCGGATTCCATCGCATCGGCAAGGCGCCCAACCTCTTCCACTGCCGTAACCAGCACAACCGGAATCCACATGCCGGCCAGGCGTTGTTTGATTTGCCTGGCCGCCTCGCCGCCATCGAGATGCGGCATCAACATGTCCATCAGCACCATATCCGGCCGCTCGGACAGGCATTTTTCAACCGCTTCGGCGCCATCCTTGGCCAGGATCAGCTGATGACCCAGCGACTCGACAAATCGGCCGATAAGCTGGCGCACTACTTCAGCATCATCTGCCAGCAAGATCTTCATGTGGTCTCTGAGGGATGCCGGCTAATTGTCATTACCGGATCGTGAATATCTTGCCAAAGCAGGCAATTTCGAGCACCTGACGTACCGTATCCCTGCAATTGACCAAGGCAAGGCTTTTGCCCGCGGCTGCCGCCTTTTCCTTGAGCAGAAGCAGCATGCCCAAGGCGGAGCTATCGAGATAATCAACCTGTTGGAAATCCACCAGAATCTCGCGTACCGACTCGGCAGACAACAAGTCATCGCAAGCTTGGCGAAAATCGCGATGGGCACTGAAATCAAACTGGCCGGACAGCAGCAGGCGCCCGGTTTGGCCATCAATCTCTACTAGAGCAGTCATGTCTTTGCTTCTTTGTGGAACGAGAATACCTGAACGATAGGAGAGCTAGGTCACTGCTGGCAACAGGATTGTGAAGCGAGCGCCTTGTTCCGGCTCGGACCACACTTCGATTTCGCCGCCAAATCCGGCTATCAGATTGCGTACGATTGCCAGCCCCAAGCCCGTTCCATCCGTGCGCGTAGTAAAAAATGGCTCGAACAGGCGATCCTTGACCGAGGCTGGCATCCCCTTTCCAGTGTCAAACACCACGATCCGCCAGTGATCGCCAGTGCGATCCAGACTCACGCCAATTTGCTGGCCCGCTTGTGTGGCTTGAACTGCGTTTTCCAGGAGATTGATGATAGCCCCGACCAACTCCTTGCGGCCCGCCTCAATCAGGGCGTGATCAACCGTCAATACAACCTGCCAGCTTCGCAGCATTGCCGAGGCTTGGGGCTGCACAGTCTGGATCGCCTCTTCCAGTACCGCCACCATATCGACCACCTCGAGCTCAGCCTGCTGTCCCTTCACAAACAGCAACATATTCTGGATCAGGTTTTCCAGATAGCGCAGCCGGCTTAGCGACTTCTCGCCAAATTTCAGGCGGTCAACCTCGCCAAGCTGTGGCTTGGTGAGGTTGGCGGTGTACAGCAAGGCAGTCGCCAACGGCGTACGAAGCTGGTGAGCGAGGCCCGCAGCCATCTCGCCCATTGCCGCCAGGCGCTTGTGCTGCTCGAGTTGCCGACGTAGACGCCAAGCTTCGCTGACATCATTGACCAGAAGTATGCGCCCCCCATCGACGAGTTGACTTTCCTCAATGGACAGGCGACGAATCGCGCCGGCACTAGCCATTTCCCACTCGCCAGCCACAGCAGTCATGGCCAGCTTGCTCGCCGCAAAGGAGTCCCAGGAACAACCAACCACACCTTCGTCAAAGATCGCCGTCGCCGCCGGATTCACGGCCGTTACAACACCACCCGCATCAAGCTCGATTACGCCACCAGGCAATGCAGCCAGCAAGCTTGCCAGGCGCTGCGATAACGCAGCCTTCTCTTCAAACTGCTGGCGCAGCGCGCCATTCGCCAGCGCCAGCTCCTCAGTCAACGAACCTACCTTCGACTCCAGCTCCTGGTAGGACTCAACCAGCTGCCGCGACGCTTCGGTAAACAAGGAAAAAGCCTGCTCCAGACCATCGCGATCGTTCAGATCCAGCGATCCGGCTGCCAAGTTTTGCTGGGCGCTCACTGTGCTTCCTTGTTGGGTAGGTTGGTATGAATTATAAAAGGGCAACACAACGCTGCCAGAAGCTTAACAATGCTTGCATTGCTGAGCATCACGAACGATAACGAATTGAGGCCGGGCAAAATGCCGGGAAATGCAGCGTCAGATCGGAACAGTTTGCACTGACGATGCACGCGGCAAGGTAGTCAGCTACCGACGTTCATCCGGACTCACGATCATCAATTCAATATTGCAGGAGTCGACAACGTGTCCGACCTGTTGAAGAAAATCGACGCGCGCACCAAGCTCGCCGGCACCAACAAGCTCGAAATCCTGCTATTCACCCTTGGCCTAGACCAGCGCTCCAACCGCCGTGAAAACTTCGGCATCAATGTGTTCAAGGTGCGCGAAGTGATGCGCACTCCCGATATCACCCAGGCGCCCGAGATGCCGCCGGCGGTGGAGGGCATGGTCAGTTTGCGTGGCAATCTGATACCGGTAATCGATCTGGCAAAGTATGTTGGCGTGCAAACCGAATGCCGCCCCGACATCATGATCGTGTCCGAATACAACGGTCATACCCAGGGGTTTCTGGTGGAGGCCGTCGACACCATCTTGCGGCTGGATTGGTCGCAAATGCGCGTACCCCCGGAAATGCTCAACAATAATATGCGCGGCCTTGTTACAGCGGTTACCGAGCTGGAATCAGGCAAGCTGGTGATGATGCTCGACGTGGAAAAGGTTCTTGCAGAAACCAATGATTTTGATGATTCGCATGACTTCAAGATCATCCAGCCACAAGAAGACCTGATGGGTAGCACGGTATTCTTCGCCGATGATTCAACCGTGGCGCGCAAGCAGATTACCCGGACACTGGATGCCTTGAAACTCAACTATATCGAATCCATCAATGGCAAACGTGCATGGGACGAGTTGCAAAAAATCGCCGCACAGGCTGATATTACTGGGCAGCCGGTGCGCAGCATGGTGCAAATGATACTAACCGACGTAGAAATGCCGGAAATGGATGGCTATATGCTGACCAAGGCAGTAAAAAGTGATCCGCGATTTGCCGGCATTCCCATCTTGATGCACTCCTCTCTCTCTGGTGGATCAAATCAGAAATTGGGTCAATCGGTCGGCGTCGATGCCTATGTGTCTAAATTCGAACCGCAAAAACTGACCGATGCCATCATCACCATGCTGCGTAGTACGCAATCGAAATAGTTAGCCTTCTGCCGACCAAGGGAAATAGTCCATGTCATCAGCCAACTCTACCCTGCTCGACAGCGTCGACGCCCGCACCAAGCTTGCCGGCTCGAACAAGATGGAAATCCTGTTGTTTTCCCTCGGTACGCGGGAAACCTTCGGCATCAATGTATTCAAAGTCAGGGAAGTCTCCCAAACGCCGAAAATCACCAAGACACCGAATATGCCGATCGGTGTTGAGGGCGTGATTTCGCTGCGCGGGAATATCATTCCGGTTATCTCCCTGTCCAAGTTTGTCTGCCCGAATGATCCGATCGCCGATCGGGAAGAGACAATGATTGTTACGGAATTTTCCAAACACACGCAGGGCTTCCTGGTGCAATCGGTTGACCGGATCATCCGGGTTGACTGGAACAAGGTCAGGGCACCGGAAAGCATGCTGGCTGGCAATCAGGCCCTGATCACTGCCATTACCGAACTGGAAGATGGCAAACTTGTTTCCATTCTCGATGTCGAGCAAATCCTGTCCAGCGTGATTGGTGAAACATTTGTTCCTGATATCCCGTCTGTCGCCGTGGATCAGGAAAAATTCATGTTCTTTGTCGACGACTCGATGGTCGCACGGCGCGAAATCATCAGCGTACTCGACAAACTTTCGGTGAAATATCACCAATCCACCAATGGCGCCGAAGCTTGGGAAAAGCTGCAAAGTCTGGCCAGCCGGTATCAAAATGATGGCGAAGGTCTGAATCAACACCTCAAGTTGATCCTGGTTGATGCTGAAATGCCGGAAATGGACGGTTATGTGCTGACCAAGCATATAAAATCGGATATGCGTTTTCAGGGTATTCCGGTTGTAATGCACTCCTCACTGTCTTCCAATGCGAATCGCGCCATGGGTAGTAGCGTCGGAGTCGACGCCTATGTCGCAAAGTTTGATCCCTTTGTACTTGCCGAAACCATCTCGCCTTTCTTGCAAAGCTAACGCAGTAACTGACGATATAGCCGCACGCCAAGTCAAGGCAGCGGGAAAAAACGGAGCGTGTTATGACCGACAAAAATATGCGATTCCTGGTGGTTGACGACTTTTCCACGATGCGCCGGATCGTCCGAAACCTGCTCAAGGAATTGGGCTTTGGGAATGTGGAAGAGGCTGAAGATGGCCAGGTTGCACTTCACAAACTTAAGTCCTCGACATATGACTTTCTGGTTACTGACTGGAATATGCCGAATATGACCGGCATTGAGCTGCTGAAAGCAGTGCGAGCCGACCCGACTCTCAAGCATTTGCCCGTGCTGATGATTACCGCCGAGGCAAAAAAAGAGAATATCGTCGAAGCGGCGCAAGCCGGCGCCAGCGGCTATATTGTCAAGCCATTCACGGCCGCTACGCTGGATGAAAAGCTTGGCAAGATTTTCCAGAACATGAACAAGTAAGCAGGAGTGCGACGTGAGCGACAAAGCCAATAGCAGCGGTGACTCCGACGAACTGCAAGCATTGTTCGATAGCATCGTTAATGCCAGTAGTCCGGGAGATGCTCCTTCCGCGGCGCCCGAGCCAGCCCGGAGTGAGCCCCTTCAATCAACGCCAAGTAATGAAGAGAAAGGCGGATCCGGCGGCCAGATGGAGGAGCCGGCTCGCTCCATGTTCGCCAGTATCGGGCAACTCACCCGCAAGGTGCACGACGCATTGCGTGAGCTGGGCTACGACAAGTCTCTGGAAAAGGCCGCGTCAACCATCCCGGATGCGCGTGATCGGCTTGCCTATGTCGCTACCTTGACCGAACAGGCAGCCAACCGCACTCTGAATGCAGTGGATATTGCCCAACCACTGCAAAACAAAATCGAGAGTGATACCGATGCCTTGGCCCATGAATGGGACAAACTGTTTGCCAATCAGCTGACGGTTGATGAGTTCAAGCAATTGGCACATCGCACTCGAGACTACCTGAAGGCAACCAGCGAAAACGTCAGGGGCACCAATGAGCAGCTGCTGGAAATCATGATGGCGCAGGATTTCCAGGACTTGACCGGCCAGGTAATCAAGAAAATCGTTGAAATGGCAAAGGAGATGGAGTCGGGCCTGCTCGAATTCCTGGTTCAGTTCTCCGGCTCCTCGTCCAATGTCGTGGCCAAGCCCATCGCCGAAGTAGATCCATCGCTGGAAAACGGCCCGGTATATAACGCGGACGGACGCACCGATGTCGTAACCAGCCAGGAACAGGTTGACGATCTGCTAGCCAGCTTGGGCTTCTAAGCAGATCCACCAGCCAAGGAAGACAACATGAGTGATTTTGCCGGCATGGATGATCTCCTGCAGGACTTCCTCACGGAAGCCTCGGAGTTGCTTTCTGATGTTGATAACAAGCTGGTTGAGCTGGAGAAACGCCCTGATGACAAGCAGTTGCTTAACGTCATCTTCCGCGGCTTCCATACCATCAAGGGCGGTGCGGGCTTTCTGAATGTCGATGCGCTGGTCAATCTGTGTCATCGCACCGAAAACCTGTTCGACAAGCTTCGCAATGGTGAGCTGACGCTGACACCAGAATTGATGGACGCGATTCTGGCTGCCACCGGTGTAGTTCGCGATATGTTTGGCTATCTGGCACAGGCAAGGCAGCCAGCCCCGGCAGAGGCCAGCTTGCTGCAGCAACTCGATGATGCGCTGGAAGGCAAGGCGGCAGCACCTGTTGCTCAACATCATGTGCCAGCGGTTCAGGCTGCTGTTGCAGTTTCCGGCAGCGAACCTGATTGGGTAGCCTTGTTCAATGCAGTTACCGGCAGAGCCGCACCTCCGGTGGCAGTACCAGCGGCGAGCCCTGCGCCGGTACGTGCGCTCCCTCCCGCTACCACATCCGCGCCGCCACCGGCACCGGTCAGTGCAGCCCCAGCCGCCCCCTTGCCGGCCGCACCTGTGGCGAAAACCAGCGCGCCAGCAGCTGAACCCGCATTGGGACTGCGTCCTGCAGCGCCCCAGCCTGCCAACAAGCCGGCAGCCGCCTCCCAGCAATTGGCATCGCAAGAAACCACCATCCGCATCGATACCAATCGTCTTGACCAGGTACTGAATCTGTCGGGCGAAATCGGCCTTACCAAGAACCGGCTGACAACGCTGCGCACCGACATTCTCGGCGGCAAAACCGATTCGGCGACACTGAAGGCGCTGGACGAAGCGATTGGCCAGCTTGATCTGCTGGTCAGCGATCTGCAGAACGCAGTGATGAAAACGCGGATGCAGCCAATCGGCCGGCTGTTCCAGAAGTATCCGCGCTTGGCCCGCGATCTGGCCAGGCAGCTCGGCAAGGATGTGGAACTGGTCATCACCGGTGAAGAGACCGAGCTTGACAAGACCATGCTGGAGGACCTGAACGATCCGCTGGTTCACCTGGTGCGCAACGCGGTGGATCATGGCGTGGAGACCATTGAAGACCGCATTGCCATCGGCAAGCCGCCCAAGAGTATTGTCCAACTGTCTGCCACCCAGGTGGGCGACCATATCCTGATCGAGATCACTGACGACGGCAAAGGGATGCGGCCAGACATGCTGCGCCGCAAGGCGGTTGAGAAAGGCCTGATCGATCTGGAAACAGCGAATAGCCTCGATGACAAACAGGCCCTGCAACTGGTGTTTCTGCCGGGCTTTTCGACCAAGGATCAAATCTCCAGTATTTCCGGCCGTGGCGTTGGCATGGATGTGGTCAAGACCAATATCCAGAAGCTCAATGGCCGGATCGACATCCAGTCGGTAATCGGCGAAGGATCCCGATTCGCGATTTCCCTGCCGCTTACCCTGGCCATCCTCCCGGTCTTGGTGGTCAAGGTGTGCAATCAGCCTTTCGGTGTTCCGCTGGCCATGGTGCGCGAAATCATTCCGATCCGCGCCGAGCATGTGCAAGAGGTATCCGGCCGCGCCACCATTGTGGTTCGGGACGAGATCCTGTCGGTTCGCTCCCTGGCGCGCTTGCTCGGCTGGGAAGAAACGCAGACGCCGCAGTTCGGCGTGTTGATGCAGTCGGGCGAGAATTCCTTCATCCTGGCCATAGACAGCTTTATCGGACGGGACGACGTGGTGATCAAACCTTTGCAGAACATCCGGCCACGCGGTATTGCTGGTGCGACGCTATCAGGAGACGGCTCTGTGGTGCTGGTCCTGGATATGGAAGATTTGCTCGATGACTCCCAGTCGGAGCAATCTGCCATCAAGACCAGCCAGTTTCTCGAGCTTCTTACCCACAAGGGTCGCTAGTTAAATTGCCAAGCCAAACGGCGGTCTGCATAATCAGGCTGCCGTTATCCCCCACCAGACTGCTTCGGCAGCGCGCGAGGCAACATGCAGAATAATGCGTTTATTGGTCGCCAACCTATCCTGAACCGCCAACAGCAAATCATTGGCTATGAGTTGCTGTTCCGTCTCGATCAGGCTTCGTTGAGCGCCGACTTTTCCAGCGATATGCAGGCCGGCACCAATATCCTGGTCAACACCCTGTCCAATATGGGTGCAGACTGGCTGGTGGGCAGCAAACTGGCCTTCGTCAATGTCGCAACCTCCATGCTTGAGAGCAACTTTCTGGAGCTGCTGCACCCGCAGCGGGTCGTGCTCGAAATCGTCGAATCGGTCAATGCCACGCCAGAATTGCTGGCACGCGCCAAGGAGCTGCGCGCTCAAGGCTTCGGCATTGCACTCGATGACTTCACCTACACACCGCAAACCGCGCCGTTCCTTGAATTTGCCAATTACGTCAAACTCGACATCCAGCAATTAGGCCTTGAAAACGTCAAGAGCCTGTCGCGGGAATTGCGCAAATTCCCGGTGTTGCAGGTTGCTGAAAAGGTCGAAACCAAGGACGAATTCAAGTATTGCCTTGATGTCGGCCTCGATTGTTTCCAAGGCTATTATTTTGCCCACCCGGAGACCCTGTCGGCCAAGGTGATCAACCCGGCCTATGCAAACATACTCAGCTTGCTGAATATGCTGCGCAACAATGCCGAGATCGCCGAAATCGAAAATGCACTGAAGCGCGATGTCGCGCTGTCGTTCAAGCTGCTGCGCTATATCAATTCGGCGGGCTTCGGCCTGTCGTGCGAGATCCACTCCTTCCGTCATGCCGTCACTATCCTCGGTTACCAAAAACTGTATCGCTGGCTGACCTTGCTACTGGTGACCGCGAGCTCCGATGCGGGCACACCGCCAGCCTTGATGAAGACGGCCGTCACCCGCGGTCGCTTGGTCGAATTGCTGGGCAGCCATATGCTCGATGGCACCGATCGCGACAATCTGTTCATCGTCGGCGTATTCTCCCTGCTCGATGTCATGCTCGACATGCCAATGGATCAGATTCTCGAGACCTTGCTGCTGCCCGATAGCGTGTCCGAAGCACTATTGTCACGCACCGGCATCTATGGACCTTTCCTTGAGCTGGCCGAGGCATGCGAAGACCCGGACATGACCAATGTGCCTTCTTTGAGCGAACACTTGCAGATCACGCCCGATATGCTCAACCGGGCACATGTGTCGGCGCTGGCTTGGGTGGAAGAACTCGGCGTCTGAGCTTGCTGCCATGCATTGCATGCAAAAGGGCCGCCCGATCGGGCGGCCCTTTTTCGTGGCACACACTGCTTCAGTGTTTGCCAGTACTTCCAAAACCGCCCTCGCCGCGTGTGCTGGCATCGAACGCGTCCACCACATTGAAGCCCACCTGCACCACCGGCACCACGATCAGCTGTGCAATCCGCTCCAGTGGCTGGATGACGAATACATCGGTGCCGCGATTCCAAACCGACACAAAAATCTGCCCCTGGTAGTCCGAATCAATCAGACCGACCAGATTACCCAGCACAATGCCGTGCTTATGGCCAAGGCCCGAGCGGGGCAGGATCATTGCCGCCAGTTGCGGATCTGCCAAATGAATGGCCATGCCGGTCGGCACCAGTGCGGTTGCACCCGGCGCCAGGCTCAAGGGCGCATCCAGACAGGCGCGCAGATCCAGCCCGGCAGAGCCCGATGTTGCATAGCCTGGCGGCTGCGTCTTCAGTCGTTCGTCCAGCAGTCGGATATCAATAGTCTTGTTCATGATTTGTTGTATTCCCGGTAAAGCCTAGCCGCGTGTTCGATGATGCCCCGCGCCACTTCTTGCTTCGACGCGCGCGGCAGACGGTGTTGGCCATGGTCATCGAGCACGATCACTTCATTGTCGTCCGCCCCGATCGCCGATTGCACCTGATTGGCCACCAGCATCGGCAGCTTCTTGCGGCGACGTTTTTGCTCGGCGTATTCGAGCAGGTTCTCGCTTTCCGCCGCAAAGCCGACGCAGAACGGCGGCACAGCGAGGCCAGCCACATTGGCCAGGATATCCGGATTGGGCGCCAGCTCCAGTGTCAGGATATGTGCATCCTTCTTGATCTTTTGCTCGGACGGATTCAACACATAGTAGTCGGCCACCGCTGCCACGCTGATAAACAGATCAGCCTTGGACACCACCGCATTGACGGCGTTGAGCATGTCCTTGCTGCTTACCACATCCACCCGGTTAACCCCGGTCGGCGTCGCCAGCGTGGTCGGGCAAGCGCGAAGCCCATCTTGCCGGAACTGGCATTGGTGATGCCGCGCACCGCATCGATGCGCTCGAAGGTAGGCCCGGCGGTCAGCAACACTTTCAAGCCGCGCAGGCTCTTGGGCTGGAAAAATGCCTCGATATGGTCAAACAACACGGCCGGCTCGAGCATCCGGCCAAAGCCGGTTTCGCCGCAGGCTTGGTCGCCCTCGTCAGGACCAAGCACGGTAATGCCGTCCTGCCTCAGTTGCGCCACATTGCGCAGATTGGGCGGGTTCTCCCACATTTGCCGGTTCATGGCTGGCGCCACCAGCAAGGGGCAGTCGCGCGCACTGCACAGGGTGGACAGCAGATCATCCGCTACGCCATGCGCCAGTTTGAACAGGAAGTCAGCCGATGCCGGCGCCACCAGAATCAGGTCGGCGCCTCGCGGCAGATCGATATGGGCCATATGGTTGTCGATACGCCCATCCCACAGCTCGGTAAACACCGGACGGCCCGACAAGGCCTGGAATGTTGCGGCAGTGACAAAGCGGGTGGCTGCCTCGGTCATCACCACCTGCACATCGAACCCCGCCTTGACCAGCAAGCGCGTCAATTCAGCCGATTTATACGCCGCCACCCCTCCGGTCACCCCGAGCAATACCCGTCTGGCGCGCGTCATCGCTTAGCCTCGTGCATGCATATTCCTTTGCAAAACCATGTAATCGATACGACAGTGTAAGGCATCACCGAAGAAGGCCAAAACCATGTCCATTGCCGACTGGCCCAGCGACGACCGCCCGCGCGAGAAGCTGCTGCTCAAAGGCGCGGCCATGTTGTCCGATGCCGAGTTGCTGGCTATCTTCCTGCGCACCGGCTTGCCCGGCAAAAGCGCGGTGGATTTGGCGCGCCAGCTATTGCAGCGTTTTGGCTCCTTGAACCAGCTGTTTCATGCCAGCCTTGCCGACTTCACCAGTATTGCCGGCATGGGCAGTGCCAAATATGCACAGTTGCAGGCAGTAGTGGAAATGGCAAGACGTGCACTGGCCGAGAACCTGACGCAACTACCGGTATTCAGCGATCCACAGTCGGTGCGCAACTATCTGCGCCTGTGGCTGGGCAGTGAGGCGCGCGAGACCTTTGGCGCCCTGTTCCTGGACAGCCAGCATCGCCTGATCAGCGCCGAATGCCTGTTTTTCGGCACCATCGACCAGGCTACGGTGCACCCGCGCGAGCTGGTCAAGCGCGGCATCGCCGTCAATGCGGCCGCCGTCGTGGTAGCGCACAACCATCCGTCCGGGCACGCCGAGCCCAGTGTCGCCGATATTGCGCTGACCAAACGCCTGCAGGACGCCCTGCTGCTGGTGGACATCCGCCTGCTCGATCATTTTGTGGTGACCACGGCAGACGCCGTTTCAATGGCCGAGCGCGGCCTGTTGCATAGCCACGGCTAGCACGCGTCAATCAAGTTGGCAAAAGGCATGCCGATAAGTTGCTCATAACAAGGCTGTGACAGGCAGCCAGGAGCGACTCACCATGATAATCGCACAATCGCAGCTTGCGCTGGCGAGCCAGCACCAGCACGCCTTCAGCACTACCAATCTGTCCGTCGTACAGCAAGATACGCCCGCGCAAACCCTTGCCCGACCTGAAGTCAGTCTGTCCGAGCAGGGTTTGGCCAGCCAGCAGGCCGACCAGCTCGACGAAACACTGCGCCAGCAATTGGCGGCAAGCCCGCTATGGCAGCTGGTACGTTTTCTGGTCAAGAAGATTACCGGGCAAGAGCTGGACATCGATGCCGTATTGGCAAACAGACATCGCGACCGCGCCAGCCCTCCCCCGCCACGCGCGTCGGACTTTGTCGCAGCCCCCACCCTGCCTGCAGCGAGTCAGCTGGTCGTTAGCCAGGAATCCGAACAAACCGGCTTTGCAGCAAGCGTTCAGCTTAGCACCGCCGATGGCCGGAAGTTCGCTGCCGAGCTGACACTCGCCCTTAGCCATGAAAGCCTGTCGATCAGCGCAGTTGCAGCTTCCAGCCCGCAACAGAAAGACCCATTGATCATCAACTTTGCAGCCGCCAGCGCATCATTAGGCAGCCAGCAAATAGGCCTGGACATCGACGCCGATGGCACGCCGGAGCAGGTGTCTTTTGTCGGGCCCGGCAGCGGCTTTCTGGCATTGGATCGCAATGGCAATGGCGAAATCGACGATGGCAGCGAATTGTTCGGCAGCCGCTCCGGCAATGGCTTTGCCGACCTCGCCAGCCATGACGAAGACCACAATGGCTGGATCGACGAGAATGACGCCGTGTTCGAGCAGCTGAAAATATGGACACAAAACAGCGCCGGAGGCCGGCTTCTGTTAAGTCTGAAACAAGCCGATGTCGGCGCCATTTCACTGCGCCATGCACCGACAGAATTCACCCTGCGCGATGAGCGCCAAATTGCCCGGGGCCAGCTACGCAGCAGCGCCCTGTTCCTGCACGAAAACGGTGCGCCGGGGACTATCCAGCAAGTCGATCTGAACGTTTGAGGTGCATCTGCCGCAAAGCCTTGTTGCATGCGGCATTCACGCTGATGGCAAAGCCCGCCCTTTCGTTGACAATCTTTCTGACGCAGGCGCAATATCCGGCACGCATTTTGGCTTCTTAGTGAGTTGCATCGCCGATGCCGCTTGAATCAACCGGAATCACCGCGTTTATAGTCAAAAGGGGAACTTCATGACCGTGGCTCGTTACAGCCTGATCGCCTCCGCCGTCCTGGCACTTGCCGCCTGCGGCGAGAAAAAGGTAGAACCCGCACCACAACCCGCCGAAGCCGCCAAGCCGGCTGCCGAAGCGCCAAAAGATACAACCGTCAAGATCGGTCATGCTGCACCGCTGACCGGCAATATCGCCCACCTGGGCAAGGACAATGAAAACGGCGTGCGCATGGCCATTGATGAACTCAATGCCCAGGGCGTCGAAATCGGCGGCAAGAAGGTCAAGTTCGAAATGGTGTCGGAAGACGACCAGGCCGACCCGAAGACCGCCACCACCGTGGCACAGCGCTTTGTCGATGCCAAGGTTTCCGGCGTGATCGGCCACCTCAATTCCGGCACCACCATCCCGGCCTCCAAGATCTACTCCGACGCCGGCATTGCGCAGATCTCCCCATCGGCTACTGCCGTGGCCTACACCGCACAAGGCTACAAGACAGCCTTCCGTGTGATCGCCAATGATTCCAAGCAAGGCAGCGCGCTGGGCGAATACGCCGCCGACACGCTGAAGGCGAAGAAGGTCGCCATCATCGACGACCGTACCGCCTACGGCCAGGGCCTGGCTGACGAATTCGAGAAGGCCGCCAAGGCCAAGGGCGTGGAAGTGGTTGATCGCGAGTTCACCACCAACCAGGCTACCGACTTCATGGCCATCCTCACCACCATCAAGGGCAAGAAGCCCGATGTGGTGTTCTATGGCGGCATGGACGCACAAGCCGGCCCGCTGGCCCAGCAGCTGAAGAAGCTCGGCATCAAGGCCAAGCTGATGGGTGGCGACGGCTTCCAGACCGGCGAATTCATCAAGCTGGCCGGCGACAATGCCGATGGCCAGTTTGCCTCGCAACCCGGTATGCCCAAGGACAAGATGCCTGGCTACACCGAGTTCGAGAAGAAGTACAAAGCCAAATTCAATACCGACATCCAGATCTACGCGCCATTCACCTATGACGCGACCATGGTGATGGTTGCCGCCATGAAGAAGGCAGGCTCCACCGAGCCGGCGAAGTATCTGCCGGAACTGGCCAAGACCGACTACACCGGTGTGACCGGCAATGTGAAGTTCGACGACAAGGGTGATGTCGTCGGCGGCGCCGTGACCGTTTACCAGGTCAAGGGCGGCAAGTGGGAAGCCGTCGGCACCGTGGGTGGCGCCGCAGCGCCAGCCGCAGCTGCACCTGCTGCCGAGGCGAAGAAGGAAGAAAAGAAAGACGAGAAGAAGTAAGCTCGTCATCGTGAAAGCGGCGTCGTCAGGCGCCGCTTTTTCATTGCCTAGGGAAGCCCTGAACGAATCGAGTTTTCAACTTGAGTAGCAGGTCCCGGGAAATGCGGGACTTCGCCGGAAGTGGGTTAGCTATTGATTCCTTGTGGATCCAGTCCTCCCCTTCCGCCCCCGCCTTGCGCGGGGGAACCGCGCTTTTAGCGCGTAAGTGGATTCGTTCAGAGCTTCCCTTGCGGGAAAATGCGCCGATCTGCGCGCTTTCCCGCACTACAGTTTTCCCCACTTAACTGACCAAACAGTCCTCGGCAGAATCGCCCAGCGCTTATTACAACAGCATATCGCGCAGGCATTCTCAGTACCACACCACCAACATCGAACGCCGCCAGGGGAGTCACGCGTGGACGTCTTTATCCAGCAACTATTGAACGGTCTGGTGGTCGGCAGCATTTATGCGCTGATCGCCCTCGGCTACACCATGGTCTATGGCATTTTGCAGATCATCAATTTCGCCCACGGCGAAGTGGTGATGATGGGCGCCATGATCACCATTTCCGCCATCAACCTGCTCAGCGCCGGCGGCGTCAATTTGCCCGGCCCCTTATTGGTGCTTGCCGGCATGTTGCTGGCAATGCCAGTGACCATGCTGATCGGCTTTCTGATCGAGCGTGTCGCCTACCGCCCCTTGCGCAAGGCACCGCGCCTCGCCCCCTTGATCACCGCCATCGGCATCTCCATTGTTTTGCAGCAGATCGCCGTGCTGATCTGGAAGAACAATCCGCGCTCCTTCCCCAATGTATTGCCGCAAGAGCCGCATAACATCTTGGGCGCCAGCATTACCGACCTGCAGATCGTCATCGTGTTGCTGGCCCTGCTGATCATGGCCGGCCTCTTGGTCATGGTGGAAAAAACCAAGCTCGGTCGCGCCATGCGTGCCGTGTCGATGAATCAGGCGGTGGCCGGCCTGATGGGGGTGAATATCAATTACGTGATTTCGATGACCTTCGTCATCGGCTCGGGCCTCGGCGCCATCGCCGGCGTGATGATCGGCGCCAACTACGGCCTCGCCTACCCCACCATGGGCTTCATGATTGGTCTGAAAGCCTTTACCGCCGCCGTGCTGGGCGGGATCGGCAATCTGGCCGGCGCCGTGGTGGGCGGCATCTTGCTCGGCATCGTCGAAAGCGTGGGTGCCGGTTACCTTGGCCCCTTGACTGGCGGCGTGCTGGGTAGCCAGTACCAGGACATCTTTGCCTTCATGGTGCTGATCCTGGTGTTGGTCCTGCGTCCATCCGGCCTGTTGGGCGAACGCGTCGCTGAACGCGCTTGAGCGGAGTCCTCCACATGCAAGCCACACAAACCACACGCAGCCCGGCGCAAATGGCCGGCTATCTGGCGCTCAGCATCATCCTGGCGGTGCTGCCCTTCGTCATCCAGCACACCTTGGGCAATTCCTGGGTGCGCAATCTCGACTTCGCCATGCTCTACATCATGCTGGCGCTCGGTCTCAATATCGTTGTCGGCTATGCCGGTCTGCTCGACCTTGGTTATATCGCCTTCTATGCGGTGGGCGCCTATACCTACGCCCTGCTCAATTCGCCCCACCTGACCCCCATGCTGGCCGGCACCCACTTCGCCTGGCTGCTGCATGCGCCACTGTGGATCGTGCTGCCGCTGGCAGCACTTTTGGCCGGCATGTTCGGCATGCTGCTGGGCGCGCCGACGCTCAAGCTGCGTGGCGACTATCTGGCCATCGTCACCCTGGGTTTCGGCGAAATCATCCGGCTATTCATGAACAACCTCGACCGGCCGGTCAATATCACCAATGGCCCGCAAGGCATCAATCTGATCGAGCCGGTCAGCATCGCCGGCCATAGCTTCAATCAGTCGCTGACCATTGCCGGGGTGGAATTCAGCAAGGTGCATCTGTACTACTACCTGTTCCTGGCGCTGGCCCTGCTGATCATCGTGGTCACCACCCGCCTGCAGAGTTCGCGCATCGGCCGCGCCTGGGTGGCGATTCGTGAGGACGAGATTGCCGCGCAAGCGATGGGCATCAATACCCGCAATGTAAAACTGCTGGCCTTCGCCATGGGCGCCAGCTTTGGCGGCGTATCGGGCGCCATGTTCGCCAGCTTCCAGGGTTTTGTCTCGCCAGAGAGCTTTGTGCTGATGGAATCCATCGTGATTCTCGCCATGGTGGTGCTCGGCGGCATGGGCCATATCCCCGGCGTGATACTCGGCGCCATCTTGCTGTTCCTGATGCCGGAAGTGCTGCGCGATATCGTCAACCCGCTGCAGGACAAGCTGCTGGGCGAACGGGTGGTCAACCCGGAAAACCTGCGCATGCTGCTGTTCGGTATTGCGCTGATCTTTGTCATGCTGGTCCGTCCGGAAGGCCTGTGGCCGTCCAAGCGTCGCAAGGCCGAGCTGCACGATAGCGATACCGAGAAAGCCGAAAAGTCCGCAAACAAGGAGGCCGCCCATGGCTGAGCTATTGCTGGAAATTGCCGGCATCCACAAGCGCTTTGGTGGCCTGCATGCCCTCAACGATGTGGCGCTGTCGATCAACAAGGGCGAAATCTATGGCCTGATCG
This sequence comes from Chitinimonas sp., assembly GCF_041904975.1. Taxonomy (NCBI): domain Bacteria; kingdom Pseudomonadati; phylum Pseudomonadota; class Betaproteobacteria; order Neisseriales; family Chitinibacteraceae; genus Chitinimonas; species Chitinimonas sp. Next base: position 23,305 of record NZ_JAYRLZ010000014.1, read on the forward strand.
GCCCCAATGGCGCCGGTAAGACCACCCTGTTCAATGTATTGACCGGGCTGTACCAGCCCGATGAAGGCAGCTTCCGCTTCAAGGGCATCGACCTGTTCCGCAAGAAGCCCAATGTGGTGGTGGAAAGCGGCATCGCCCGCACCTTCCAGAATATCCGCCTGTTCCACAATATGACGGCGCTGGAAAACGTGATGGTGGGCCGGCATGCGCGCACCCGCGCCAGTGTGCTCGGCGCCATCCTGCGCGACCCGACGACCCGGCGCGAGGAAGCGGCGATACGCGACCGCGCCCAGGCTTTGCTCGCCTATGTCGGCATTGCCCAGCATGCCGATGAGGCGGCCAAGAATCTGTCCTATGGCGACCAGCGCCGGCTGGAAATCGCCCGCGCCCTGGCCACCGACCCGGCCCTGTTGGCGCTGGATGAGCCAGCCGCCGGCATGAACCCGAAGGAAACCGACGATCTGAAGCGCCTGATGGAAAAAATACGCGCCGATGGCGTCACCATCTTGCTGATCGAGCACGATGTGAAGCTGATGATGGGCCTGTGCGACCGCATTGCGGTGCTCGACTACGGCAAGAAGATTGCCGAAGGGGTGCCGGACGAGGTGAAGAACAATCCACGGGTGATCGAGGCCTACCTCGGTGCCTCACCAGACTAAGCCGCAGGAACATCCATGAATAACGACAGCAAACTTCTCGAAGTCAAGGGCCTGCAGCTGGCTTACGGCGGCATCAAGGCGGTCAAGGGCATCGATATGGAAATCCGCCAGGGCGAGCTGGTGGCCTTGATCGGAGCCAATGGCGCCGGCAAGACCACCACGCTGAAAACCCTGTCGGGCATGCTCAAGCCCACTGCCGGCAGCATCATTTACGACGGGCAGGACACCGCCAAGCTGCCGGTTTACCAGTATGTGTCGCGCGGTCTCGCCATGGTGCCGGAAGGCCGCGGCATCTTTCCGCGCCTGACCGTGGAAGAAAACCTGCTGATGGGCGCCTACTACCGTAACGACAAGGACGAAATCGCCAAGGACCTGGCGCGGGTGTACGAGTTGTTTCCGCGCACCAAGGAGCGCTACAAGCAGCTGGCCGGCACCTTGTCGGGCGGCGAACAGCAGATGGTGGCCATTGGCCGCGCCATCCTGTCGCGCCCCAAGCTCTTGCTGCTGGACGAGCCTTCCATGGGCCTGGCACCGATCATCGTGCAGAAGATCTTCGAGATCATCCGCCAGATCGCTGCCGAAGGCGTCACCATGCTGCTGGTGGAGCAAAACGCCAAACTGGCGCTCAAAACCGCCAATCGTGGCTATGTGATGGAAAGCGGCCTGATTACCCATGCCGACTCTTCCGAGGCCTTGCTGGCCAATGAGAAGGTGCAGCACGCCTACCTGGGCGAGTAAGCCTGCGCAAGGGCGCGGTCAGCTGCCGGGCGATCCGGCCTTGCCGCGCCAGAGCGCTTATGCCGATTGCGGAAGGAATACGTTGGCATTTTGTCAGGCAGAGCTGCACGCATGTGCAAGCAGATTGACGCAGCCAGGCGGCTTGTTCATGCTGGCGGGGCAGTCGTCACCCTCCTGTTCGTCTTCTGTCAGATAAGCGCATGCTCGAAAACGTCAAACGGATACTGCCCTTCGGACAGTCGGGTCGTATCGGCAAGTTCAGCGCCGCCCTGAACAGCCGCCTCGATGCCAGCCCCATCCTTGCCATGCAGGCCCTTACCGAATGGTTGGGCAAAGAGTCCATACGCGGGCAGATACAGGAAGACGGCATCGAGCTATTGCAGGCCAACGATGAGGCGCTACGCGCCGTCGCCGAAGCTGCGGTGCGAGCCTTGCTCGATGCCTCGACCAATCAGGCCAAGACCACCCTGCTGCTACGCGCCCTGGTACCGTACAGCTGCATGCTGCGCGATCTGTATGGCAGCTTGCTGGCCAGTGACATTGTCAGCGCCGCCAAAAAAGCCGCCAATGCACCGCTGATCCGCGCCGCGGTGGCCAGTTGGCTGTTCTGGAATGGCCGCTATTTTTTTGCGCGATTCGTGCAGGATGGCCGGCCAAGCAAGCTGCCCTGGCATGAGATCCAGCCCACCGTTACCTTCTCGCTGGCCTTGCCCGGCAATAGCCGGCAAACAGCCGAGGCGCAGGAAGCCGAACAAGCGCCGCTGCGGCGCCAGCTGGCCAGCCTGGTGCTGCTGTCGCGCTCGCTCTCCGGCGATTTGCAGGGCCGCCAGCTGCTGGTGGCCGAGCGCATCGCCGAGAGCTTTGCCGACCATACCCATGTCAGCACCCAGCACAGCGCCAGCACACCGTTCGGCCATGCGCGCAATGACGACAATCCCCCCACCGTGCTGTCGCAGCTGCCCACCAAGAGCGAGCAGGCGCCGCAAGGGCTGTTTTACGGCCTGGCGGAAAGCGTGAAGGAGCTGGTCAGGCTGGAATACCAGATCCGCCTGCATGGCGAGCTGCCTCCCGCTCTCGATGGCGGCCAGCAGCTCTCGGTGGCCGAAGTGCTCACCGTCATCAAGCATTTGCAACATCGCTGGAATGGCCAGCGCATCAAGCGCCAGTCGGAACGACAGCACTTCAGCGGCGATGTCACCGTCCTGCATGGTTTTGCCGCCATCAGTGAACGCCTGCTGCCGCCCGCGCCACGCCGCCCTTATGCGCTTGATCCGGCCCGCCATGACGAGCATGCCGAAATCGTCGATGCCAGCTTGCATGGCCTCGGGCTGAAGCTGGTCAAGCATACCGGCTGGCTGACCGTGGGACAGCTGCTGGCGATCAAGCTTGATTCGGAGGCGTTCTGGCGCCTTGGCATCGTGCGACGCGCAGTCTTGCTCGGCCATCGTGAAATGCAGGCTGGTTTGCAGCTACTGGGCAAAGCCCCGGAACTGGTCAAACTGCGGCGACGCAGCCAGATTGCCCAGCTCGATAGCTCCAGCGAACTGGCACCGCAGCAAGCACAAAACGGCCTGCTGCTGCAGGGCGACGGCCCCAATGAACCGCCCCTGCTGATCTGTGCCGGCCACGACCTAGAAGTCGAACAAAGCTACGATATCGACCTGGCCAGCAGCGAGCGGCTGACCCTGCGTATTGGCGGCGTTGCCGAGCTGGGCAGCGATTGTGTGCTGTATAGCGCCCACCCCCATGATGGCGGCCGCACTGCGGCAAAATCCGCACTGAGCCAAAGCCCCGGCTAGCCCTGTGGTCGGACAAGCGCAGGCAGCGCTAGGCACTTGCCGCCTGCTGCGCCGCTGCCTGCTGTCGTGCCGATGCTGCGCCAGCAAAAGCCCGCCAGCCGCGCCGCGCTTCGCGTGTAAAATCGCGCACATTCAATTGATCGGACCACCCCATGTATACCGTTGTTACCGGTGCTGCCGGCTTTATCGGCTCCAACCTGATTCGGGCGCTGAATGCGCGCGGCCTGACCGACATCATTGCGGTAGACAATCTGAAAAACGGCGATAAATTCCGCAATCTGGTCGATTGCGAAATTGCGCACTATGTCGACAAGGAAGACTTTATCGAGCAACTCGATTCAGGCGACTTCGACGATGAAATCGACGCAGTGCTGCACCAGGGCGCCTGCTCCGACACCATGGAGCAAGATGGCCGCTATATGCTCGACAACAACTACCAGTATTCGCTGGCCCTGCTCGACTACTGCCAGCTGGAAAAGATTCCGTTCATCTATGCCTCGTCCGCCTCGGTATACGGCGCCGGCAAGGTATTCAGCGAAGCGCGCGAATGCGAAGGCCCGCTCAATGTTTACGGCTATTCCAAATTCCTGTTCGACCAGATCGTGCGTCGCCGCAGCGATGAGCTGAGCACCCAGGTGGTTGGCCTGCGCTATTTCAATGTGTATGGCATGCGCGAGAACCACAAGGGCCGCATGGCCTCGGTAGCCTGGCACCATTTCCACCAGTATCGCGAGCATGGGAAGGTCAAGCTGTTTGCCGGCTGCGATGGCTATGGCAATGGCGAGCAGCGGCGCGACTTTGTGTCGGTGGAAGATGTGGTCAAGGTCAATCTGCATTTTCTCGACCACCCTGGCCAATCGGGCATCTTCAACCTCGGCACCGGCCGCGCGCAGAGCTTCAACGAGCTGGCGGTGGCCAATGTCAATGCCTGCCGCCGCCACCAGGGCCTGCCCGCCCTGTCGCTGGAGCAATTGGTGGCGCAGGGCATCATCGAATACATCCCCTTCCCCGACGCGCTGATCGGCAAATACCAGAGCTATACCGAGGCCGATATCAGCAAGCTGCGCCAGGCGGGCTTCAGCGAGGCCTTCCTCGATGTCGAACAAGGCGTCGGCCGCTATATCGACTGGCTGTACCAGCGTGGCTGAACCGCCTTCGCTCAAGGCCCGCGCCATTGCCCTGCTGGCGCGGCGCGAGCATTCGCGCGCCGAGTTGCGCCGCAAACTGCGCGACGACCCACAAGCCGGCGAGCAGCTGGACACGGTGCTGGACGAGCTGGCCCAGGCCGGCTGGCAGAGCGACGCCCGCTTTGCCAGCGCCTATGTACACGACCACCTGGCCCGCCACGGCCGCCACCGGCTGCAAGCCGCCCTGCGCGAACGCGGCATTGCCGACGCGCTGATCGCCGAGGCGCTGGCCACCGTGCCGGAAGGCCAGGACGAAATCAGCCGGGCACGCGATATCTGGACCCGCAAATTCGGCCAGCGCGCAGCCGACAGCCGCGAATGGGCAAAACAGGCGCGCTTCCTGCAAAGCCGTGGCTTTGGCCATGAAGTGATTCGCAGGCTGTTGGGAGAGCAGGATGATTGAACTGCAAACTTGTAGGCGAGCGATCATTCCTTGGATAAAATACAGCGACACGTGGAGCAACGAACACAACCGCTTGCTAACCTTTCAGCTGATTTTTCATTTTGAAATTTTTAAATCATTTATTTAAAACAACCCTACAGTGACACACTTTTCAAAAAGTTAGCAGTTCCATAACCCATCAGTTCTGTATTTAGTAACCATCTAAAACGAAGGCAACAAAGGAGAGCACCATGAAAATTTTGGCATTTTTCATGTCAACCGCGTTAATAACAAATGCACAAGCTACCAATGGCTTGTTTTTCGCCAGTCAGCCAGGCGAATTTATCGGAGCAGGACTCACTCGCACATTTACCGATAGCGACGGCACATTCTCTGCAACATCCACTGGCATTTCTTTCATTGGTACAAAAGACAAATGGACAGTTTCACTACTTGCACCCGGAGGAAAACCGCTCGCCACTGGCATCTATCCGAATGCATTACATGCGGAGGTTTCAGACCCTAGTTTTCCGGGAATTTATGTCTCAGCCAATGGGCGCGAGTGTAAAGAAGCAAAGGGCACCTTTGCTGTCTCGGAAGTAGCTTACGATTCGAACAGTAAAGTCACCGCACTTGCCGCTGATTTTTTGCAATATTGCGACGGAAGCACGCGACCACTGCACGGCGCCATTCGTTTTAATAGCAACGTCCCGATTAACCCAACAGTTTATTCAAGCCCAACACTGGAAACACCAAACAGTGTCGAGGGCGACCTTGTTTCACTTTCAGCCGATAAGTCATTCGGGACACAGACATCGATCAGCACATTTCAGTGGGCGCAGGTTTCCGGCCCCACTGTAATTCTTACAGATGACTCTGCGTCCAATACGAAATTCCGCGCACCGGCAGTAAAAGTTGGAGGTGAGGATGTCGTATTAAATCTCACCGTTAAGGATGCGCAAGGGCATGCTTCAACAACCCCCATTACGATACCCATCAGCAGCCGAAGTGATATTCAAACTTACATGAGTTTCATTAGTGAAACTGGTGATCCTGTCGGTAAAGGACTAACCAAAACATTCTTGCCCGCTGACTGGAAAATCGATGCTTTTCGCAACGGCCTTAATGGCGTGACGATAAAATTTGACAACGGCATAAATTGGACGCTTGATTTTGCAAATGCATCAAGGACAGACCTAACACCTGGCATATTCACTGCTGCCCAACGATACCCCTTTGTCGAGGGAGTTAATACATTAAATCTTGCCGGTGAACACCGTGTCTGCAGCGATTTGAATGGCAGCTTTCAGATACATTCAATTAGCTATGCAGGATCGAAACCCGATGCCAAGGTAAGTCAATTTTCCGCCGACTTTGAACAAACATGCGTAGGTACCAAAAAAAAGCTTTCCGGAAAAATAAGAATTAACACACCTCCACCTGCAGGCACTTCTGTCCCCGGGGTTACACCTCCGACATCAGATGCTGGCATTGATCAAATAGTCGTCACGGGAAGAACAGTTATTCTCAACGGTAAAGGCTCGCACGCTGGGAGTGCGCCGCTTGACAAGTTTGAATGGTCTCAAGTGGCAGGCACGCCCGTTGGAATTCAAGGCTCGAACACGGAAACCGCGTCATTCTACGCCTTTAATAACAAAAACACCGATGAGGTATTAACATTTAAGCTAACCGTACGAGATAAAGATGGCTATAGTAGCTCAAAGTCCGTGAATGTAACAATCCGTCCGCTATCGTCAATTACTCCGGCCACATTCTCATCGACTGCGACACTGATCAATGGAAGGCTGTCACTTAAAGCAAACGCAAAGGTATCATCCATCGACGTTGGCAGCACAGGGAATATATACATAGCAGCACTCGCATCCGACATGCTTTGGGCCTATGACGGAAAGAATTGGGCACCCTTTGCCGGCACCAATCAAGCGCCTGCACAAACCACAACCCTTCAAGAAAGCACCTCCATCCCTCTGCTGGATAATATTGATCCCAGTCAATATACGGGCGTAGTACTCTTTATGGGGTATGGAGTGAGCATTTATGATGTGATTCAGAATCGGAGATTCGGAGAGATCTTTCGCTTCTAATTGACTCGACCTTCTGAAAATCACACCCAAGGATAGGCAGCCCGCCTATCCTTGGAATAACACTCCATGATCAAAGCAACGCCACAAATTTCCTTTTGCAGACCTTTTCACATCGAAGAAAATTGACAATCAGCTCAACCATCGACAATGCACACTCTGAGCGAGCATCAACCGGCACCATCTCATCACAAATAAATTAAGCAAAACACTCACAGCAGACTCGCGCAATTATAACCACCAAAACCTTTTCTCAACTCTTCGGCAAAACGATTCTAAAAACCCAAACTGAAAATAATCCACATAAATTTACACCCAAGCAATGCACAATATTCCTCGAAAAGATTTCGCAAACCAATAATCCCAAAACAACTTCAGACTGACTAGCAAAAATAGGACTCATCCTATTCTGCGGCGAGCCCTCTAGCAAAAGGACTGTAATGAACAGATAAAAAAAGATTGAAGTGAAAGAATTTTGCCCTCCTTCGCCTAGCAGTTTAGGGCGCTCAAGGAAATTGTAAGAAGGACCCCGGTTTGAAACAGCTGCATCATTACTTTGCCAGCCGTGCCGCCCGCACCAAGATTTTGTGGGTGTTGCTGAGCCTGAATCTGATCGCCTCCTGCGCCTACACCCTGTATGTGTGGAAGCTGAAGTCCAGCAGCGCGAGCGCGGCCATTGATACCCATCTGATTGCCGGGGTGAGCGCGGCGCCAAAGATTATCGGGCGCAGCTATCTGGCCAGTGCCAATGCGGCCGATGGCATCCACCCGGAGGCCTACCTCGCCATGGTGCGCGAGCTGAATGACTATTGCCAGAATGCCGGGCTGCGCTACCTGTATATGTTCACCGAGCAGGCCGGCAAGCTGGTGTATGTGGCCGATACCGCCAGCGAAGGCGAAATTGCCGCGAACAATTACGGGCATTTTTTCCAGCTATACGAGGTAGCGCCCGACCCGGCCATTCTCGCCACCTTGCGTGATGGCAAGACACGCTTTTCGGAATACACCGACCGCTTTGGCAGCTTCCGCTCCGCGTTCAAGGCCTATACCAGCCCCAGCGGCCGCGCCATGGTGATCGGCGCCGATGTCGATATCAGCTATGTGCATGCCGAGCTGAACAAGGCGCTGGAGCAATCCCTGGCTATCGGGGCGGCGGTGTTTCTGGCCGGCGTGTTTGCCTCGCTATGGCTGGCGCGTTTGCTGTCGGCACCGCTGGACCGCCTGACCACGGCGGTAGGCCAGCTGAGCCAGGGTGCGCGGCCCCGCCCGGTAGCGGTGCAGGGTGATGATGAATTCGCCCGGCTGGCCGATGCCTTCAACACCATGGCGGCGGCGATCAGCGAGCGCGATGCCGAAAAAGACCGCCTGCTGGCGCAGCTGGCCAGCAATGAGCAAGCGCTGGAAGCCACCGTTGCCGAGCGCACCCGCGCTTTGCAGATCGCCATCGATGCGCTGCGCGCCAACGAGCAGGAGCTGGAAGCCGCCCGCGCCAAGGCAGAGCAGGCCTCGCAGATGAAATCGCTATTCCTCGCCAATATGAGCCATGAGATCCGCACGCCGATGAATGCAGTGATCGGCATGGCGCATCTGGCGCTGCTGACCAATCTGAGCCCGAAACAGCGCGACTATATGGAAAAGATCCAGCGCTCGGCCAACCATCTGCTTGGCGTCATCAACGATATTCTCGACTTTTCCAAGGTCGAGGCCGGCAAGCTGACGCTCGATGCCGCGCCGCTATCGGTCGGGCAGCTGATGGAGCAGACCGCCAGCCTGATCAGCGCCGGCTGTGCCGACAAGGGGTTGGCGCTCGATATCGACATCGACCCGGACATTCCGCCCTGCCTGATCGGCGACAGCCTGCGCTTGGGCCAGATCCTGCTCAATTTCGCCAACAACGCGGTGAAATTCACCGATGCCGGGCAGATCAAGCTGGCTGCCAGCCTGCATGCGGTGCGCGCAGATGGCGTCACCCTGCGCTTTGCCGTGAGCGACACCGGCATCGGCATCAGCACCGAGCAGCAGGCCCAGCTGTTCCAATCGTTCCAGCAGGCCGATGCCAGCACCACCCGTAAATACGGCGGCACTGGCCTCGGCCTTGCCATTGCCAAGGAACTGAGCAGCCTGATGGGTGGCGAGGTCGGCGTGATCAGCACGCCGGGAGCCGGCAGTACCTTCTGGTTTACCGCCAAGCTGCTGCGCGGCCACGGCGAAGCGCCTTCGCCCGCCCGCCAGTGCGAACCCTCGCCGCGCCAACTCAGCGCCAGCCAGAGAATCTTGCTGGTGGACGACGACGACATGGGCCGCGAAATCGGCAGCCATCTGCTGCGGCAACTCGGCGTATCGGTGGATGTGGCCGAAGATGGCAGCGCGGCGTTACAGGCGCTGGCGCAGCATCGCTATGATCTGGTGCTGCTGGATATGCAGATGCCGGTTCTGGATGGCCTGGCCACGGTGCGCCAGCTGCGCAGCCAGCCGGCTTTGGCCGGCTTGCCGGTGATCGCCCTCACCGCCAATGCCATGCAGGGCGACCGCGAACGCTGCCTGCAGGCGGGCTATAGCGACCATCTGCCCAAACCGATCGATCCCAAGCAGCTGGCCGATATGCTGCATCGCTGGCTGGGGCAACGCGAACACGCCTGAGAAGCTGTGTGCAAAATCAGCGAGAGTCGTCAGCCGAGGGCGCCCAGCGCGCAAAAACCGGAATGTATTTTGCAAACAGCTTCCGAGGCAGTCCCCTTCCCTGCTTCGGCGCCTTGACTACGACGCCGAAGCGGCCACGACTCAGTAACCGTCGGCCGCTGCCTTGCCGATGTACTGTTGTAACAGCCCCACATCCAGTGGCGTACTCCCGCTCTTGCCGTTGAGGTAGTACACCGTACCGTCCTTCACCGCCAGATATTCATTGCTACTGCTGTAAAAGCGATAGGTATAGCCCTGGGCGCTGAGGCTGGTGGTGGCCTTGGGCAGGAAGTTGTCGGGGAAGCTGCGCTCCGCCCAGTTGAAGATGCGGTCCTCCGGCTTCGGTGCCATGGCGCTCTTCCACAAGCGCAACAGCTGGCGCAGGCTTTCCGGCTGGTTCTGTGGCTCGCTGGCGCCGGTTTGCGCTGCCTGGTTGATACCGTGGCAACTGGCGCAGACGCGAATCTCGCCGGGCTGGAAGGTAAGCCAGTAGCGCTCGCGTACCACCGGCGTCGCATTATTGGTCAGCTGCCAGGTCATGGCACGGCGGGCCGGCACCAGGGCGGCGGCCGAGCCATCCGGTGCCACCGCCACCGCGCCTTTCAGGCCCTGGAAGGCATTGACCGCCTTGGCATCATGCATCAGCTGGGCGATTACCCGTCGGCCGGCCCGTGGCGAGGCAGTGCCGCCTATGCCGCGCAGCTGGTCAGCCTGGAAAAACTGCAAATGGGTCAGGTCGTATACCTTGCCCGACTTGGGCGTGGCACTCGCCCCGCCCTTGATGCGCAGATTGTAGGGTTGCTGGCGGTCGGCCTTGTCGCGCAGGGTGACATTGCGGCTGACCACCACGGCGAGGTCGTTCTGCTTCAGGTAATTCTGGAACTGGGCGACATCCACCCCTTCCTGGGCGAACACCTGGCTCTCTGGCGCCGGCAACGGGCTGCTCAAGCGCGCCGGGCGGCTGCGTGGCCGTACTTCCACCGGGTTCAGCTCCCACAATGGGCCGTCGTAGCTGACCAAGGTATCCGGGTTGTAAAAGCTCACCGCCT
>NZ_JAYRLZ010000275.1:0-5453 GCF_041904975.1 Chitinimonas sp.
GGTGCAGGCAAGCTCACCCCCTGGCGCACACGCGTTGCGCAAAGAAAGACTGCGATGACTGACAAAACCCTGACTGACAAACGTGATCTGCTGCATTCGCTCGCCCACCGGGAAACCGCGCCCGCAACGCACAGCACCCCAAGCCGCCGGCCCCCATCGCGGCGCATGTTCTGGCTGGTGCTGGGTGCGCTGAGCATCACCGCGGCCAGCACTGCCGCCAGCCTGCTGCACAAACCCGTTGCCGATGCCTTGCCCGCAGCACACAGCGAGGCCAAGCCGCTCGCCGCAGCTGCGACCGCGCCGCTAGCAGTGACGAACGCCAAGCTCGAAGCGGCCGGCTTCGTCACCGCTACGCGCACGGCAACGGTATCGGCCCGCACCATGGGTGTGCTGCAATTGATACGCGTGAATGAAGGTGACCATATCGCGAAAAACCAGGTGATTGCCCAGCTGGACGACACCCATGCCCGCATCGACTTCGAACAAGCGCAGGCCAATGCCAGCCTGGCAGCCACCCGGGTCAGACAGGCGGAAATCGAGGCGATGGAAGCGGAGCGGGTACTGGCGCGCGAGCGCACCCTGGTAAGCGCCAATTTCTCCAGCGCCGCCTCGCTGACCCGGCTCGATACCGCCTTGCAGCTCAAACAGGTGGCACTGGACACGGCGCGCCAGGAATTGCAGGTGGCGAGAATAGCCGTGCAGCGCAGCCAGGCACAGTTGAACGAATACACGATACGGGCACCGTTTGCCGGCGTGGTGCTGGAGCGCAATGCCCAGGAGGGCGAAACCATCGCACCGAGCTCGGCCGGCGGCGGCTTCACCCGCACCGGTATCTGCACCATCGCCGATATCGAATCACTGGAACTGGTGGTGGATATCAATGAGGAAATGATCGACCGGGTCAAACCGCAGCAGCGCATCAGCGCCATTGCCAATGGCAGCGCCGGCAAAACCATCAGCGGCAAGGTATTGCGGCTGGAGCCCGCCGCCGACCGAGCCAAGGCCACCGTCAAGGTGCGAATCCAGCTCGCCCACACCGATGCCACCTTGCTGCCCGGCATGTCGGTACGCGTCAGCTTTCTGTAAACGGAGACAACATCATGAACCAGCCCCTGTTCAGCTTGCGCCATATCAACAAGGCCTATCGTCGCGGCGACGAAGTGGTTTCCATCTTCGACCGGATGGACATGGACGTACATGCCGGCGATTTTCTGGCAGTGATGGGCCCGTCGGGCTCCGGCAAGACCACCTTGCTCAATCTGCTCGGTGCCATCGACCGCCCCGATGCCGGCGATATCCAGTTTCGCGGCCAGTCCATCGCACAGCTGAGCGCCGAGCAACAGACAGCCTGGCGCGCCAGCCATGTCGCCTTTGTTTTCCAGTCCTTCAATCTGCTGCCGATGCTCAGCGGCTTTCGCAATGTCGAGCTGCCCTTGATGCTGACCGGCATGTCGGCAGACGAGCGCCGTGCACGGGTCACCACGGCACTGGAGCTGGTCGGCCTCAGCCAGCATGCCGCACGCATGCCGGCGCAGCTGTCTGGAGGACAGCAACAGCGCATCGCCATCGCCCGTGCACTGGTAGCCGATGCCGCAGTCATGCTGTGCGATGAGCCCACTGGCAATCTGGATCGCCGCACCTCCGGCGAAATCATGGAAACCCTGTCCCTGCTCAACCAGGAGTTCGGCAAGACCATCGTGCTGGTCACCCATGACCGCGAGGCGGCGCGCTACGCCAAACGCATCTGCCATCTCGACAAGGGTCGTTTCGATTTCGACGCGGCGGCAATCGCACCGGCACAACCGCCGGAACCATGCGCCGCCTGAGTAGCGGTTTGCACAATGAACAAGCGGCCGGTGCCCAAGGCACCGCGCCGGCCATCATATCTTGGAGAATGTCGTGAATTCCGACCGTGCCGCCACCGTTACCGCCCTCTTGCAGTCACATCGCTCGATCCGCCGCTTCACCACGCAGGAAGTGGATATGGCCTTGATCGACCAGGTGCTGGAAGACGCCCATGCCGGCTCTTCGTCCAGCAGCAATCTCAGCCAGATCGCGGTGATCCGCACCCGCGACCCGGTGCGCCGCGCCAAGCTCAGCGCCTTGCATTTCGGCCAGCAGATGGTGTTGCAGGCCCCCCTGGTGCTGACCTTCTGCGCCGATGTATACCGCACCCGCCAATGGCTGGCGCAGCGCCAGGTGCGCAATAACTTCGACAATCTGCTGGGCTTTCAGACCGCCGCCATCGATGCGGTGATCATGGCGCAAAGCACCGCCTTATTGCTGGAAAGCCATGGCCTCGGCATCTGCTATATGGGCTCCACCTTGCATGCAGCCAAGGAAATTGCCGATTTTCTGGCGCTGCCGCCGCACAGCATGCCGATCGTTAGCATGGTGGTGGGCTGGCCGGCCGAGCAGCCACCGGCGCGCAAACGCCTGTCCAGTGAGGCCTGGATCCATGATGAATGCTATCGAGCGCACAGCGCTGACGACATCGATCGCCTGTACACCCCGCATGAGCAGCGCGAATGGGCCGGTTTCAACAGCATCAACCAGCAGATCAGTGCCAGGCTGGCCGAAATGAATATCGACTCGATGGCCAAATACATCACCAGTGATATGGGCTATTCACCGGCAATCTTCACCCGCGATTCGAAACGCTATTTGCAGCTTCTGCAAGAAAAAGGCTTTATCCCGTCGCCGGCACCAGCCAGTGCCCGCCAGGCAGAGTCGGTCGAGAACTGAATACACAGCGAAGGAGTTCACCATGCGTTTTCCGATTTTGGCCAGCCTGCTGGCCGCGACCCTGGCAAGCACCAGCTTCGCCGCCGAGTCGGCGCGATTCGATCTGACCGTGGATATCACTGGCATCCGTAGCGGCGCCGGCAAAATACGGGCGGTGCTGTGTACCGCGCAGGAGCGCTTTCCCGACAGTTGCCGGATCAGCAGCATCGCCACGGCCGTCGTGGGTAACACCACCTTGGTATTCCATGGCGTGCCTGATGGCGTCTATGCGCTGGCAGCCTTTCATGATGAAAACGGCAATGGCCAGCTCGATATCGGCAACGGTTTTCCCAAGGAGGGTCTCGCCTTCAGCAATAACGTGATGGGCGAGCGCGGCGTGCCGGCTTTTTCGGCAAGTGCCTTCAAACTGATCCAGCACAGCCGCCTGCCGGTAAGGATGCGCTATCTCGGCGCCAGATAAGCGCCCGATCCGTTGCGCCTGGCGCAAGGCGCAGTACAAGCGGCACATCTGCGCCATGGTGTGCCGATCTGGATGCGCCGGGTGGATTGCCGCACTGGCGAGAAGACAACACCCCGACATGCCAGTCCGGCAAGGCATACCGGCCGGACATCGACCCTGCCTGACCCGCGCTGCATGGCGCCGCCACAGGAAAATCAAGGCCTTACTGCTGGCGACTGGCTGCCCTGCATGGTGGCGACGAACCTCTGGTTTGGCTTCTGCCGCCAGCACACGCAGCCATCCTGCGTTGCAGCTACCCCCCATCAGCCTACGCTCTGGTAATCTCAGTCACCGCAATGCATGCAAAAGTCTAGCTAGGGAATTCCCTTGCAAACTGGACAAATGTGCTGCACTGCCAGAACCAGCCAGCCGTTCCGGCCGGCTTGTCTTTCGGGAAATGACGCATCGCGACAGAAAAAGGTGTGCATACATGCGACACAACACATGACCAGCCCGTTCGCCCGATCCTGAACACACACAAGCAAATCGGGCCGCAGGGCAAATCCGATATCGCATCGAGTCGGTACCATGGGCCGGACAGCCAGCAAACCTGCCGACACTGCCACCTCACCAGAGCGACCCTATGTCCCAGCTATCGATCGCAGGATACATACGTCCACTCAGACTGCCCGCCGTAAAGCCGGTGACATTCACCCTCGAGCGTCTGCTGCAGTTCCTCGCGATGGTCACGGTGGCCACAGCAGGCTTTCTGGTGTGCATGAATCTGTCGGCACCACAGCATGCCGATTCGACGCTGGCCGCACATTTCACCCCCGCAGGGCACCCTTCCGCAATTCACTCCGGTGCAACCATCAAGGTGGAACCAAACGACTCGCACTATCTGTTTGATGGCATCGATGAGCGCAATTCCGTATTCATCCAGACCAGCGCCGATATGCCTACCGAGCAGGCGGTGCAGCGGCTGTTTGCCGGCGAAGGCATCCCGGCACAACCGATGCAGATACATGACCCGACGTTGCAATCCGGTGTCGGCACCAGCACCTATTTCTTTTTCAAGGTTCTCAATCAGGGGGAAGATGCTGCGGTGAAATACGGCATGCCCACACCGCGGCGTGTCTCCATGTGGCTGTGGAATGAATCGCATCGCGCATTCGAGCTATGCGCGCAGGCTGGCACCGATGTGCGCCATGCGTCGTTTTGTGGCAAGCCTGAATACACCATGCCCAATACCCACGTCACCTTGATGCCATTACCGCATCGAACCGCGACGGAATATGTGCTGGTTCGTGTGGACGACGATTTCGCGGTCTACAACGCATTGCAGGTTCTTACACCGAATGAAATCAATAAAAAGCAACTTGATACCGCATTTGAAAATGGCATCAATGTATCGTCAATCATCATTGCGCTTTCATTTGCCGCCTATTACTGGCTAGCATTCAAGCGACATTCGTTTTTCTTCCTGATTTTCTCGGCCCTGGCTTATGCCAGCCGCTATGTATATTTCTATAGCGGCTTGTTGAACTTTGCCGACGGCATGTCGGCATTGTCCCGCATGCTGGCTACCGGCACCTATGCCGTCTATTTTGCCCTGCACGCCATCGGCATCGTCAGCCTGTTGATCGAAATCCGCAAGGTGGAGGGCCGACAAACCGCTAACCCGTTTGCCCTGGCCTGTTTTGGCATGGCCATAGGCAGCAGCCTGTTCACCGCCATCGCCGCCATCGCCTATTCAGGCCTGGGCATGCTGTATCTGGCGCCTGAGCTTACCTCCTGGGGCACCTTGCACAATCAGCTCATCAGTGCCAGCTTCCTGCTCCTGGGGCTGCTGATCGAAGGGCATGAAAATGGTTATACGCTGACCCGCCTGATGATTTTCTCGGAGTGCCTGTTGATCGGTTCCGGCCTGATATTCGTTCTTCCGGCCTTTGCATCATTCAGCAATCCCTATGTGCGTTTTTTCCTGATGAACGCCATCTATATCGATATCTTCCTGTGGAGCATTGCCATCAATAACTTCCATCTGCACCTGGAACAGATGGCACGCAATACGTTTGAGCAACATGTTGAAAACAAGGCACAAGCCCTGTTCGAATCGCAGCAGGCGCTCAGCCGGGTGAACCGCCAGGTGGTGGAAAGCACCAGTGCCCAGCATCGCGCCTATGTCACCTTGCTGCACATCATGCGTACCTATACCCATGCAGCCCAGGGCGCCATCAAGACCTTGTCGATACGCAATTCGAAAATT
>NZ_JAYRLZ010000276.1:0-5452 GCF_041904975.1 Chitinimonas sp.
CGATCAGCTGCGCCAGGGTTTGCGCATCCTCTACCCCCTCGGCCACCGTATACAGCCCCAGGCTCGCCGCCATCTGGGCAATGGCGCGCACGATCGCCTCGTCGTGCGGGTCGTCGATCAGGCGCCGTACAAAGGACTGGTCGATCTTCAGACATTCCACCTCGAAGCGCTTGAGGTAGCCGAGATTGGAGTAACCAGTGCCAAAGTCATCAATCGAGAAGCTGACACCCATATGCCGCAAGCGGCGCAGCATGGCAGTCAGCTGGGCAGAGTCTTCGATCAGCAGCGATTCGGTCAGCTCCAGCTCCAGCGCCTGGGCCGGCAAACCACTTTGATCGAGCGCGTTCAGCACCAGCCGCTCGACATTGTCGCGGCGAAACTGCACTGGCGAGAGATTGACCGATACCGCCAATTCACCCAGTCCGTCGCGGCGCCAGCTGGCCGCCTGGCGGCAGGCCTCGCCGATCACCCATTCGCCGATCTCGATGATCAGCCCGGTCTTCTCCGCCACCGGAATGAACTTGGCCGGCGGAATCAGGCCAAGCTCCGGGTGGCGCCAGCGTATCAATGCCTCGGCGCCGATCACCCGTCCCGACTTCAGGTCGAACTGCGGCTGGCAATGCAGCATGAATTCAGCCCGCGCCGGCGCCGCACGCATCCCGGAAATCAGGTGCAGATGCTCGACCACCGAGGAATTCATTTCTGCATCGTAAAAACGGAACACATTGCGGCCAGCTTCCTTGGCGCGATACATCGACATATCGGCACGCTTGAGCAGGGTATCGAAATCGCCACCGTCATCGGGAAACAGGGCAATGCCGAGCGAGCAGGAAGTGCTGACCTCCACGCCGCTGATATAGAAGGGCTGGTTGATCAGCTCCAGTATCTTGCTGGCCACTGCCGCAACCGCATCGCTATCGGCCATATCGCCAACGATCAGCAGGAATTCATCGCCGCCCTGGCGGCAGATGGTATCGGTACTGCGCACCGATTCGGCCAGCCGCGCCGCCACATCACGTAGCAGCTCATCGCCGGCGGTATGGCCGAGCGAATCATTCACCGTCTTGAAATTGTCCAGATCGAGGAACAACAAGGCCGCCAGAGAGTGGTTGCGTCGCGCATGCCCGGCCGCCAGCTCGAAGCGATCACGTGCCAGCACCCGGTTGGGCAGGCCGGTGAGCTGGTCGTGAAACGCCAGAAACTCGATATGCGCCTGCGACTGCCGCACACGCATGTTTTCCGCCTGCAACTGCACCAGCGCCCGCCGCAGATCATGCGCCAACAGCCACACGCTGAAGGCGATCACACACAGTATTCCGGCGATATCGACAAGGCCCCCCCAGCCGGCCGGCTCTACCCTGTTCACATGCCAGCCAGACAAATTCGCCAGCACCACGGCGGTAACCGCCAGCAACATGAAGGCAAGCAGCCATCGGTACAGGCGTAAACCACTGAGCATGCTGGCAATCACCAGCACGCCGGTATAGCCAAGCAAGGCCGGGTCGTGGATGCCCTGATCCACCCATATAAAGGCGGTGAGCAAGGCAGTGAGCGTACCGAGCATCAGCCGGGTTGCGACCTCGTAGCGCTGCTGGCGCGCCAGCCAGAATGCCCCGGCCAGCAACAGTGCCCCGGCCAGCAATAACAGCGCCGAGGTCCAGTTGCTGCGCACGACATTCTGGATGGCGCTGGCCGACATGGCAGCAAACACCACGGACAGCACCTGGCGCAAGCGACGCGAACGCGCTTTGCGGCTGTGATCTTCGCCGGTTTCTGTCTTGGTCGGGGAGTAAAGCATCGGCTGCCTGCACGATGATGCGTGCCTTGCAGGCTAGCCCATGAAGCGGATGAACGAAACTTGGATTGATCCGTGGCGGCCGGATTCGCAGGCCGGCCGGCTCAATACCCGCTGCGAGGCCAGCTACTTCTCTTCAACAGCAGCGCCAGCCAAATCCCAAGCCCGCAATTCAGACATGTCGGAAACCGCGCACCGCCTTGCGCAATTGCGCCAGCTCTGCCAATCCACCATAACGGACGCGCAGATAGCACTGCACGATATGTTCGATCTGCTCGGCTTTGGCTGGCGCCACCAATTTGGCGCGACTGGCAAAGTCCTGCGGGCCTTCGGCCGGCAGCGGCAGCAGATCGTAGCGGGCGAATTTTGCGCAGAAGCGGTCCCATTCGCGCCGGGCCGGGTCGCGCCGTGGCGGGCGCATCTGCCACAGCAACCAACCGGCCAGCGTGCCACCCAGCAATAGCAGCGCGCCACCGAACCAGGCGACGAAGGACGATGAGGCAAGATCATCGATACCAAGGCGGCGCAGCACCTGGCGCTGCTTTTCCGGCGTATAGCCGACCACCCACTGGTTCCAGCTATTCACCGCCGCATCCAGCACCAGCCGCACCCGCTTGACCAGGTTGTCGTCAAGGCGCAGCAGATAGGGCAGCTCTTCTTGCGGCACGGCGCCAGCCAGGCCGCGCTCGATCCGTTCCGGCGCGACCTCAAAGGTCGGATCGACGCGCACCCAGCCTTCGCCCGCCAGCCACACCTCGCCCCAGGCATGGGCATCGGCCTGGCGGATGATCAGGTAGTCGCCATTCAAGTCGCCCCCCTGGTAGCCGCCGACCACCCGCGCCGGCAAGCCGGCGGCGCGCATCATGAACACAAAGGCGCCGGCAAAATGCTCGCAAAAGCCCTGCTTGCCGACATAGATGAACTGATCGATGCCGTCGGCGCCATACAGCGGCGGCTGCAGAGTGTAGTTAAGCGCCTGGCTGCGGAACAGGCGCAGCGCCGAATTGATGCGCTCGCGCGGCGGCAGGTTTTGCCAGCTCTGCGCCAGGGCGCGCGCCTTCGGGTTGCCGCTGGCGGGCAGTTGCTGATTTCGGGCCAGCACTTCCGGTCGCTCGACCAGACCAACCCGGTAATCCAGCACCGAGGCCAGCTCGTTGCGCACCCGCTTGTCCACCGGCTTGCCCAGAAGCTGCAGGCGATTGCTCAGGCGCGCATCCGGCGGTAGCTGTACCGGCATGTCCAGCGCCAACAGCCAGGGACGCTGGTGCGCTTCCAGTGTCATGGTGTAGCGGATCGGCTTGCCGATGGCCTGAACGGTCGGGCCGGCGGCCGGCTCGATGGGCTGCTGGGTCCAGGTCGTGCCGTCATAGTCTTCGAATACCGGGCCGCGCCAGTAAAGCTTGTCCTGCGCTGGCAGGCCATCGGTAAAGCTGGCGCGGAACGCCACTTCATCGCTTTGCGCCATATTGGAAAAGCTGCCGGGCGACATGCTGTCGGCCAGACCCGACTTGGCCGAGGCACGATCTTGCGGCAGCTTCCACAGCGGCCCTTCGATACGTGGAAAGAACACGAACAGCAGCAGCATGATGGGCAGTGCCTGCAGCATCAGCACCAGCGCCAGCCGCGCCTGTGCCAGCAGGGTGCGCCAGCGGCCATCCCAACCAGCCAGCGAATGCCAGCTGATCAGCAAGGTGGTAATGGCCAGCACCATGGCAAACAGATAGCTGGCCAGGGCAATCGACTGGTCGAACAGGAAATTGGTCACCACCAGAAAGTAGCCGAGGTAGATCAGGAACAGGGCATCGCGCCTGCCGCGCGTTTCCAGCAGCTTGCCGGCGATCAGCGTTGCCAGCAGCGCCACCCCACCGGTGCGGCCGAGCAGGGTGTGATAGCTGGCAAATACGCCGGCGATGGTGGCGAACACAATGGGCAGTAGCAGCCAGGCAGGCGGTGTGCGCCATTGCCGCTGCACCAGCAGCAAGCGCCAGCCGAACAGTGTGGCCAGCAGGGCGCTGAGCCAGCCGGGGAAGCGCAGAGCGTGCGGGATCAGCAAGCCGGTGAGCACAGCCAGCAGGCCGAACATCTGGCCGCGATCGAGTCGCTCGGCCAGGGCAAGATTGCGAACTTTAGCCATGGGCGCACCTCATGCCGGATCGCCCGGATCGGCCAGGCCATACAGGGCCAGGCTGGCCAGGCAGGCGTCGCGCTGCGCCTCGCCGCTGGCCGGCGGATGCTCGCGCCCAGGCAAGCTGAGGCCGAAGGCAAAGCCTGCCGCATGCGCTTGCAGCACCCAGGCAGTGAGGCGCGACAGGCGCGCTTCCACCGGCATGCCGCTTGGCAAGGCGTCCCACGCCAGCCACAGCGACAGGGCGGCCTCGCCATGGAATTCCTTGACCAGCAAGCCGTCTTCGCGTGCCGCCGCCTTCCAGGCGATATGGCGCGGCGAATCGCCTCGCTGGAACGGCCGCAGACCGGAAAAATCATCCTGCCCCCGCGCCGTGGTCAGGCCCTGGCCACTGCCGGCGGCCGCCAGCGGCAAGCCGGGTGGATCGACTTCGGGAGCGGGATACACCAAGGCACGTTGGTCGAAATAGCCATAGGACCAGGCGCGGAACACGCCAAGCGGCCAATGGGTTTCGATACGCAGGCGCGGTGCACGCAGCCAGCCGCGTTGTGGCGCCGGCAGGCTCAGCCACACCCTTGCGCTGTCGCCAGCCGCCACATCGCACGCCGCTTCGGCCGCGTCGTAAAAAAGGCGCAGATTATGGCGCGCCAACCGGCCGCTATTGTCGAGCACGATCTCGAAGCGCGCCGCCTCACCGGCATGGCAGGCTTCAACCCGCCCCGGCGCCAGCGTCAGCCCGAGCAGATTGCGAAAAGTGTGCAGGATGGAGGCATTGGCCATCGCCGCCAGCAGGAATACCAGCACATAGGCAAGCGCCAGGTCGTAATTGATGGCGCCGCCCAGCATGGCCAACACCACAGCGGCAAACAGCACGCCGCTGGGACTGAGGAAGATATACACGCGCTTCTGGCTAAGGGTGACTGCCTGCATGCCACGTGGATGGCGGCGTTGCAGCCAGTTCTGCCAACGGCGGCGATACGCATTGGCCATGGCCCGCAGCAAGGTCGGCATCAATGCGCTCCCGGCAAGGCGCCCGTCATGGCACCGCCACGTCGGCCATCAGTTTTGCCACCAGCTCCGGCTGCGGCCGGTTGCTGGAGCAGGCCAGCAAGCGGTGGGTAGCCACGGCAGGGAACACTGCCTGCACATCTTCCGGTATCACCATGTCACGGCCGGCCAGCAAGGCCCAGGCACGCGCCGCAGCCAACAAACCGAGTGCCGCACGCGGTGACAGGCCGCTCTGAAAATCGGCCGCCTCGCGGGTGGCACGGGTCAAGGCCTGCACATAGTCAACCAGGGCCGGCGACACATGCACACGCCTTACCGCCGCCTGATGGTTAGCCAGCTCGGCCGCCGTAACAACCGGCTGCGCCTGCCTGAGCATATCGCGCCGGTCTTCCCCCATCAGCATGGCGCGCTCGGCTGCCGCATCGGGGTAGCCGAGGGTAATGCGCATCAAAAAGCGGTCGAGCTGCGATTCGGGCAGCGCGAAGGTGCCGATCTGATGCGCCGGATTCTGCGTGGCGATGACA
>NZ_JAYRLZ010000277.1:0-5445 GCF_041904975.1 Chitinimonas sp.
CAATATGGTTTGGTAAACAGCAACAATCAATTCAGCGCAGAGGGCGCAGGGATAAACGGCGCTGCGCATGGATAGCTGCGGTGTTTCCGGCTGAAAAAGGAGCCCGCCACATCGCATCAGCGCTATTTGCTGCAGGGTTCGTTCAGTGCTCGGAGCCTCTGTTGTGGTGAAGGGTTTTGCGCTTGATCTTGATTGCAGTAAGCGTAAACGCTATTTGCCACCGTCCATCGGCATCCAGCCATTGATCGGCAGCATCACGGTAAAGCATGTACGGCCCGGCGAGGATTCGAATTCGATGGTGCCGTTGTGTTGCTGGATAAAGGTGTGGGCCAGATGCAGGCCGATACCGGTGCCACCGGGGCGTGCCGATACCAGCGGGTAGAACAGGGTGTCGCGGATGTGCTCGGGTATGCCGGGGCCGTTGTCGCTGATCTGCAGCATCAGCGCCAGCGGAAAGCGGCGGCGGTTCAGCGTGGCTTGGCGCGCTACCCGCGTTTTCAGGCAGATTTCACCGGCGCCATGCATGGCTTGTGCGGCATTGCGCACGATATTGAGCACTGCCTGGATCAGTTGCTCCTTGTCGCCAAAGATATCGGGCAGGCTGGTGTCGTAGTCGCGCCGCACTGCCAGATTGGGAAATTCGGCCAGCAGGATGCTGCGCACCCGCTCCAGCACCTCGTGCAGATTCAACTCGCTGACCTGCGGCAGGCGGTGCGGGGTCAGCAGGCGATCGAGCAGGCTTTGCAGGCGATCGGCCTCGTCGGTGATCACCTGGGTGTACTCATGCAAAGCCGGGTCAGGCAATTCGCGCTGCAATAGCTGGGCGGCGCCGCGTATTCCGCCGAGCGGGTTCTTGATTTCATGGGCGAGATTGCGGATCAGCTGCCGGTTGGCCTGCTGCTGCGCCGCCAGACGTTCTTCATTGGCAATGCGCCGCTGCTGGTCGGTCTGGCGAAACTCCATCACGGTCAAGGTCTGCGCTTCGACGGCGCGGATGCTGAAGCTGACATGGATGGTGGTGCCAAGGCGCAAGGCCAGTGCCACATCGTATTCGGTGACATTGGCGTTCTGCTTCTCGGCGGCATCCAGCGCTGCCAGGATATCGGCCGGCTCGCTGAAGCAGGCGGAAAGTGGTCGGCCTATGGTGTCGCGCACCGACAGCTCGAACAGCGTTTCGGCCGCCGGATTCAAATGGCGCACACAGCGCCCGCTATCAAGCACCAACACCGCGGTGTCGAGCAGGTCAAGTCCGGCGAATTCGGCAGAAGGCGGGGGGATCAAGGCGGGCATGGACACGCAGCTAGCAAGTAACAGGCCATGTGGATGAGTTCCAAGAAATCTTCTTGAAAACAGAGGCTTATTGATTTTGAAAATGCCGAGAGGCCAGTCAGCGGGATGACTGGCCTCTCGGCAGGCTTCAGCATGCACCACAATTGTGCATGATTGTGCATGGTTCTATTTGATCCGGCTCATTTCCTTTTGCAGCGCTTCCATGTTCTTCTCGTGATAGGTCACATTGTCCTGGGCCTTGGCATTTTGCGGCGCGGCGGCCAGCTGTTTGCGCGCCTCATTGAGCAGGTTCTGCTCTTGGTTCATTTCCGCTTGCAGAATGCTGCGGCGGCCCTGATCGCGGCTCTTCTGGGTGGCGTCATCCACCCGGGGGAAGTTGGCCGGCGAAGGCGTGGCGGCGGCCGATTTGCCGGAGCCGCCTCGTGGCGCTGGCAAGGTGGTGGGCACCGGCCCCAGATCGAGGCGTTTACCGCCACGAATCGGGATATTGGAGTATGTGACGCGACCATCCTTGTCGACCGACTTATAGATTTCGGCGCCGGCTGGCATTGCCAGTCCCAGCAACAGGAGGGCCAATGACAGGGCGCTTGGGCGTGAAGCAAACGGTGTGGATGAACTGGACGGCATGGGGCAAATCATTGATTCAATGGGCGGATAGTAGCATGCAAGCCTGCTCAGACCGTTGTCATCACGAAGGGTTCGCCAGCCGGCTCAGCGCGCGGCCAGCCATCGCCATGCCGAACGTGGCCGTCACGGCGACGGCCGAGCCATAACCGGCGCAATTGAGCGCGGCGCCGCCCTCTCCCGGCGCACAGGCGGCCGGGCGTACGATGGGCTCGCTCGAATACACCGCCTCGATACCAAAGCGCTTGCCATCGCGGGCATAGCCATGTTTGCGACGCAGTTCGGCGCGAATCTTGGCGAGCAGGGCATCGCCACTGGTCTGGGCCAGATCGGCCAGGCCGATGCGGGTAGGGTCCTGTCGGCCGCCGGCGCCGCCCGATACCAGCAGCGGGATCTTGTGGCGCTTGCAATGCACCGCCAGCGCCACCTTGACGCGCAACTGGTCGATGCAGTCGAGTACATGGTCAAAGCGGCCGGCTGGCAACAGCTCGGCCAGGTTTTCTTCGGTGAGAAAGTCGTCGACTTCAATCACCCGGGCGCGCGGATTGATGGCGTGGATGCGCTCGGCCATGGCACTGGTCTTGGCTGCGCCCAATGTTTCGCTCAGGGCATGCAGCTGGCGGTTTACATTGCTCGGGGCAATATGATCGAGGTCGATCAGCGTCAGCTGGCCGATGGCGCTGCGCGCCAGTGCTTCCGCCGCCCAGGAGCCAACGCCGCCGATGCCGATCACGCATATATGCGCAGCCTCGAAGCGTGCCAAGGCGGCATCGCCATACAGGCGCGCGACGCCGCCAAAGCGGCGCTGATAATCAAGCATTTCGGTTTCATTCATCCCGCGATTTTACCTTGCCTGTGGTTTGCTTGCCGGCAAGCGCTAAAATGCGTGTTTAGCCAAGCAGGATCAAAACCGTGAGCGACGCCCAAGAACCCCTACGCCTTTCCAAACGCATGGCCGAATTGGGGCTGTGTTCCCGTCGCGAGGCCGATGAATACATAGAACGCGGCTGGGTCAAGGTCGATGGTGTGGTGGTCGATGTACTGGGCAGCCGGGTGCTGCCGACCCAGCGTATCGAGCTGGACCGACTGGCAGTTGTGGCGCAAACCCAGCGCGTCACCATCTTGTTGAACAAGCCGATAGGCTACGTGTCCGGCCAGGCCGAGCAGGGCTACAAGCCAGCTGCCCTCTTGATCACTCCGGACAACCGCTATGTGGGCGACCGGTCCGGCATCGAATTCAATCGCCGCCATCTGAATGGCCTCGCGCCGGCCGGCCGGCTCGATATCGATTCCACCGGCATGCTGGTGCTGACCCAGGATGGCCGCGTGGCCAAGGCGCTGATCGGTGATGAAACCAAGATCGAGAAGGAATACCTGGTGCGGGTGGAGGGCGTGCTGGACGAGGGCGGCCTCAAGTCGCTCAACCACGGGCTGAGCCTGGATGGACAGGCGCTCAAACCGGCCAAGGTCAGCTGGCAGAATGAAAACCAGCTGCGTTTCGTGCTGCGCGAAGGCAAAAAGCGGCAAATTCGCCGCATGTGCGAATTGGTGGGGCTGAAAGTGGTAGGCCTGAAACGTATCCGTATCGGGCGCATTCCCTTGTCGGATTTACCAATGGGGCAATGGCGTTATCTGCGGCCTGATGAGCGCTTCTGAAACTCATCGGTTTCGCTGAACGCCCCAGGCATGTTTCTTGACCGCGCAGCCAGACATTTGCCGCCCGATACGCCAGGCAGCAGCCCTGGCTGAATTTCAGGGTTGCTGCCTGGTGCAATTGCCAGCAGTCGAGTCTGCGGCGCAAGCTTGATCTACCAATCAGGATTTCTTGGCAGCGAGCCGCGCCAGCGCCTGCTCGACCGTCGGGCGATCCAGCTTGGTCAGGTGCAGCACGCTCTGGCGCACATCGGGCGGCAATACATAGCGCGATTCGGCGGCTGCGGCGCGCAGCTGGCCGTTGAAGGTGAGCTTGCCGTTGCCATCTTCACTGGCGAGGCCGGCCTGCTTCAGCGAGCTGATAAAGGTGCGGAAGATGGCGCGATCGAAAAATTCCGGCGCGCTGATCTCGCGCAACAGGCTGATGCGCTGCGCCAGCAAATGGCATAGCGCTTCCAGCTCATCGGCGCTGACCATGCCGCTGCCTTGCTGGGTCAGCACCGATAGCGAGATGAAATAGCGCACCAGGGTGGGCCGCACCGCATGGCCGAGCAGGCTCAGCTGGGCGTATTCATCGCTATTGAGATTGGGCGCGTGGTACACGCCTTCGCGTCCGCCGCTGCTGAGCCAGCCCATCTCCACCATGGCGGCGAGATACTGGTCGAGCGCGGCGTCCAGTTCATCGTCCTGCCAGCGCAGAAACAATTCGGCACGTAGGAAGGGGAAGACGGTGAGGGCCAGATTGCCGATCTGCTCGCGGCTCAGGCTGGCATTGCGGGTAAACAGGCCGGCGATCAAGGCTGGCAGGGCGAAGCAATGCAGCACATTGTTGCGCATATAGCTGCACAGTACCGAATCCTCGCCGAGGAAGTGCAGTACATCGCCCAAGGCATGCGGATGGCGTTGCAGCAGATGCAACTTTTCGCAGTAGGCAATCATGCCGGCGCCGTCCAGCTCGGTAACCTGGGCGCGTTCCGAATACGGCACGGCGAGCAGCAGGCGACGATAGCCGTTCAGCTGGGCGATCAGCTGGTCCTCGTCCATGGCATGGCGCGGTGTGGCCAGCAGGGCGAGGCTGACCAGATTGACCGGATTCGCTACAGCAGCGCTATTGATGCCATTGGCAATGCGCAGGCCGAGCTGGGTAACCGACTGGGTAAACCAGATCGGGCGCTCTTCGGCCAAGGGGGGCTCGTTCTGCCAGTCGGCATGGCATTCGCTCAATACATCGTGCAACTTGATCGGTTGGCCGAAGTTGACATGCACCTTGCCAAAATTGCGCTTGAGTTCGCGCACGCTCATCAACAGGCTGAGCAGCGATTCCTTCTGCTTGGGCTTGCCCATCAATTCGCCGACATAGCTGCGGCCTTCGAACAGCTTTTCGTAACCGATATACACCGGCACGAAGACGATGGGGCGGGCCGCATCGCGCAGATAGCTTTGTGCCGTCATCGCCAGCATGCCGGGGCGCGGCTGCAGCAGTCGGCCGGTACGCGAGCGGGTACCCTCGACGAAATACTCGATCGGGAAGCCCTTGCCGATCACCATATGCAGGTATTCGTTGAATACCGAGGCATATAGCCGATTGCCCTTGAACGATCGGCGCAGGAAGAAGGCGCCACCTCGGCGCAGGATGCCGCCGACAATGGGCAGATTGAGGTTAGCGCCGGCCGCGATATGCGGAATCATCAAGCCTTGCTGGTAAACGATATAGCTGAGCAGCAAATAGTCGATATGGCTGCGATGGCAGGGCACGTAGATGATTTCGTGATCGGGCGCGACATTGGTCACCGTGTCGAAATTGCCCAGCTCGACCCCGTCATACAGCCGGGTCCATACCCAGGTGAGAAAGCGGTGAAATACCCGCACCACCGGGTA
>NZ_JAYRLZ010000278.1:0-687 GCF_041904975.1 Chitinimonas sp.
TCGAACGGTTTCAAGTCGCTGCAAGAAAACCAGAAGGTTTCCTTCGACGTGACCACCGGCCCTAAGGGCAAGCAAGCTTCGAACATCAAGCCTGTTTAATTCGTTTCGAGCGAATTGTGAAAAACCCGGCCAAGGCCGGGTTTTTTGTTGTCTGGATGTTGTTCGAGTCGCACGGAGCGTCGATCAACCGCAGTCAGACTACTTGAGCTCGACGCGGTTGCGACCGCCGCGTTTGGCCAGATAGAGGGCCTCATCCGCCGTCTTGATCAATTGCTCGGTACTGGCAATTTCCGGAAAACTGGCGACACCGGCCGAGAAGGTCGTGTTGAACCAGGTCTCATTGAATGGATGTTTGATCTGGCCAAAGTCACAGCGAATACGGTCAAGCACCATCATTGCCTGCTCGGCATTGGTGCCGGGCAAACCTACCAGAAACTCCTCGCCGCCGTAGCGGCCGACAATATCGCTTTTGCGCAGGCGCTGCTTCAGTAGCCAGGCGAGGCTGCGGATGATCTGGTCGCCTACCGGGTGGCCGTAGTTGTCGTTGACCCGCTTGAAATGGTCGATATCGATCATCGCCACGCTGATCGGCTGATGTTCCTGTTGTGCTGCATTGACGGCGCCTTCCAGCCTTTGCTTGGTGCTGGTGTGGTTGAGCAGGCCGGTCAGGCTGTCGTGATACAGGGT
>NZ_JAYRLZ010000278.1:697-5430 GCF_041904975.1 Chitinimonas sp.
TAGCGCTCGATCTTGCTTTGCACCACCGCATTGAGGATTACCGGATTGAATGGCTTGGTGAGAAAGTGATCACCCCCCAAGCGCAGCGCCTCGACCTGCAGGGCTACATCGGTTTCGCCCGACAGATAGACGATGGGCACCGACAGGAATTCCACATGCTGGCGGATCACCCGGGCGGTTTCTACGCCGGTGCAGTCCGGCATATACATATCCATCAGGATCAGATCGGGTTGGTAGCGCTTGAGTGCCGCCAATACCTCATGTGGCTGGGAAATGGCATGGCTCTGCACGCCGTTTTCGTTGAGTGTGCGCTGGATCAGCTTGATGGCGGTGAGCGAGTCTTCAACTACCAGGACGCGGTACGGTTCTTCCTCGTCCTGGTTATTGAGTTCCAGAACCTTGGCCACCATGGCCGGCAGCGGGGTAGCTGCCGGGATACATACATCGCAACCGGCTGCCAGGGCGGTCTGCAGGTCGCGAAAGCGCGCAGAAACCGATAGCACCAGCAGATTGGTGGCGGCAAAGCGTTGACGCAGGCTGTGGATTTGCGCCGCCCACTGCGATGGTGCCAGCCTTGCCACATCGAGCAGCAGGGTTACCGGCTCGGAGTCGTCGCTGGGGTTGTTCTGCCTGTTGAATACTTCGGTGACGATGCCGAAATAACCAAGCTGCGCGATCAATTCGCGCCACGGCTCGACATGATCGCCAACAAACCATACCCGCCGCGCCGGCGATAGATCGGCACTTTGCGGCGCCTCGGCGCTGGCGCGACGTTCTTCGACCGGGTGGCGCGCCGAGTCGATATAGCTGATTACCCGTGCGGCCAGTGCCTCGACCCGGCTTTGCAAGTCCTGCATGGTGGCATCGGCCACCGGATGGCTGGCCTCCTCGCCGAACAAGGCCAGAGTTTGCTGCTCGAGGTCGCGTGCCAGCTGATTCAGGCCGGACAAGCCCTTGCTATGCAAGAACTCGGCAAAGCTCGATACGGTGACGGCAAATTCAACGAATTGCTCGAAATGCGGCGTAGCGTGATAGCTTCGCCAGGTTGCGGAGAAGCTATCGCATTTCTTGAGCAGTTCGGCGGGCGGAATGGACATCAGCTCGGGCCAGGGTGGCATTGGTCTTTATGCCAAGCAGTCTAGGCGCAGTTGCGCTTTTATGCATCGCCGGAAAGGTATTGCGGCGCTGTAGCGCCCGGCCAGGCGAGTACACCCGCCTGTGCCGGTTGTATTGCCATTGCTATCAGATGCCGCGTAGCAGCTCGTTGATGCTGGTCTTGGCGCGGGTCTTGGCATCCACTTTCTTGACAATGACTGCGCAATACAGGCTGTGGCTGCCATCGGCCGCCGGCAGATTGCCGCTGACCACGACCGAGCCGGCCGGAATGCGGCCATAGCTGACTTCGCCAGTCTCGCGATCGTAAATCTTGGTGGATTGGCCGATATACACGCCCATCGAGATCACCGAGCCTTCTTCCACAATCACCCCTTCCACCACTTCGGAACGAGCGCCGATAAAGCAGTTGTCCTCGATGATGGTGGGCGAGGCTTGCAAGGGTTCCAGAACGCCGCCGATACCGACGCCGCCGCTCAGATGCACATGCTTGCCGATCTGGGCGCAGGAGCCCACCGTCGCCCAGGTGTCGACCATGGTGCCTTCATCCACATAGGCGCCGATATTGACATAAGACGGCATCAGGATGGCGTTCCTGGCGATAAAGCTGCCGCGCCGCGCCATGGCGGGCGGTGCAACACGGAAACCGGCTTGGCGGAAGTCGGCGTCGGACCAGCCGGCGAACTTGCTATCCACCTTGTCAAAAAAATTGGTTTCGCCACCCGCCATCACGCGATTGTCATTGGCACGGAAGCTCAGCAGCACGGCTTTTTTCACCCACTCGTTGACCAGCCAGCTGCCATCGCGTTTTTCGGCTACCCGCAACTCGCCGCGGTCCAGTTCCAGAATCACCTGCTCGATGGCATCGCGCAGTTCGGGGCTGATGGTTTGCGGGCTGATATCGGCACGGCGCTCAAAGGCGGCTTCGATGATGGGCTGGATCGGGTGGTTCATCATGGTCTCGCTTGGATGGTGTGGTAACAGATTATGTGGCTTGTTGGTCGCGCACTGTGGGGTGAGGCAGTTTGCCATCGCCGTAGCTGCGCAATACCTGGGAAATCACCACCTGATAGCCATCTAGCCATTCGCCCTGGCGGCGCTTAGCGGTGGCGTGCTGCGGATCGCGCATCAGCTCGTGCAGGCCCGCTTCGCTTTCCCAGTAGTACACATTGGCGATTCGGCCGGTTTTCGGGTCTTCCCAGCTCTCTTCGCCGAGATAGCCCACGCTGCGTTTGGCGGCCGTGGCTATCTCCTGATCGAGTTGGTGAAATTGCTCGTCAAATTCACCGGCCTGAAAAATAAAGGTGGCTGAGTACATGGTGCTTTCTTGTGGACCGGTTTTCCCGGTCCTGCTAAATCAAGGTGAAAATTCGATTCGTCCAGCGCAACCCTAGGCGGCGAATTCGGCCAAGCGCTTGGCGCCCTCGATGCAGTCGGCCAGCGGCGCGACCAGGGCAAGGCGGATTCGCCCGGCGCCGGGGTTGATGCCATGGGCGTCGCGGGCCAGATAGCTGCCGGGCAATACGGTGACATGGCATTGCTCGAAGGCGGCACGGGCAAAGGCGGCGTCGTCACCGGCAAAGCGATCGGGCACCTTGGCCCACAGGTAGAACGCCGCATCGGGCCGGCTGACGCCCAAGGTTTCGGCGAGGATGGGTACAAGGGCATCAAACTTGGCGCGATAGGCAGCGCGATTGGCCTCTACATGCGCTTCGTCGCGCCAGGCGGCTGCACTGGCCGCTTGTACCATCGCCGACATCGCCGAGCCATGGTAGGTGCGATACAGCAGAAACCTGGCCAGCAGCGCGGCATCGCCTGCTACAAAGCCGGAGCGCAGTCCCGGCGCATTGGAGCGCTTGGACAGGCTGGAAAACACCACCAGCCGTGATTTATCGCGCCCCAGCAGCTTTGCGGCCTGCAGGGCGCCCAACGGCGGCTGATCAAACCAGATCTCCGAATAGCACTCGTCACTGGCAATGATGAAGCCATGGCGGTCCGACAATTCGAAAAGCGCTCGCCAATCGTCCAGCGTCATCACCGCGCCGGTTGGATTGCCGGGCGAACAGACGAATACCAGCTGGGTACGGCGCCACACCGCATCGGGCACGCTGGCCCAGTCCGGCTGAAACGCCTGTTCCGCCAGGCAATTGACGTAATAGGGTTCGGCGCCGGCCAAGAGCGCTGCGCCTTCGTAGATCTGGTAGAAGGGGTTGGGAGAAATCACCACCGGCGTATAACCCTGCTCGCGGTCGATGCTGGCCTGCACAAAGCTGAACAGCGCTTCGCGGCTACCCAATACCGGCAATATTTCGCTATCGGGATTGGGGCGGGCAATGTCATAACGTCGGCTCAGCCAGTCGGCGATGGCATGGCGCAGATCAGCCAGGCCCAAGGTGGCCGGATATTGTTCCAGGCCGCCGAAGTGGGCGATGATCGCCTGCTTGATCAGATCAGGTGTCGGGTGCTTGGGCTCGCCGATCGACAGGTCGACATGCCCTAGCGCCGGATCGGGGCGGGCATCCGCGAACAGGGCCTTGAGGCGTTGGAACGGATAGGGCTGCAGACGGTCAAGTAGCGGGTTCACGGGCAGGCGCTTCGGTGTCGATCGAACGAAGCTGCCGATTATAGCCAGATTGCTGCGCTGCACGACGACCGATGCCGGGATACACTAGCGCCGGATCGGGCGCCTGTACGCAAGGCAAGGTGGGCGTTCCGTCGTTTGTCTGGCCTGTATGGCGCTTGCGCGGCCGGCAACAAGCAAAACAGCATGTTTATCAGGAGTTTTTGCATGACACGTTTTTCCTTTCTCAAGCTCGGTGTAATCGGTCTGCTGGCCGCTATGTTCGCCATGCCGGCAATGGCCTCGGACACTCTGCCCGCAGCCTCGGCAAAATCGGACATTCCCCTGCCGGGCGATACGCCAGCTGCCGCTGAGCACATCAAGAAACCGGTCAAGCCTGCGCAGGCCGGCAAGTCGTCCGCCAAGCATGGCAAGCACGGCAAGACCGACAAGGCGGGAAAGCACGGCAAACACGCCAAGCATGGCAAACATGCCAGCCACGCCGCCAGCAAGGGCAAGCACCATGCAGCGGCGGAAAAGCACGGCAAGGCGCACAATTCGCATAAATCGCTCAAGAAGCATAAAAAGTGACCGATGAGGGGGTGTCCCGGCCTTGATCGGGACCTAATCTGCATCGTGAGGTGCAGGCCAGGAGGTCAAGATGGAAATCAGCGGTTTCGTCAATGCAGTATCCAACGCGGCAGCCGGTGAAATTGGCAGCAATGTCGCCATGTTCGCCTTGCGCAAGGCACTGGATCAGCAGCAGCAAAGTGCTTTGACCCTGCTGCAAGCCATTCCGCAAGCCAGTAACCCGCCCCACTTGGGCAACGCAGTGGACGTGCGGGCCTAGTCGCCCGCACCGCGCGGCCGCGCCCGCTGCGTTACGCCGCCCCTCGGGGCGGCGTTTTTCATTGCGTGAGCCATCAGCGAACTCCCCACCTTTCGTACCGCGCTATTCCCTTGCCTGCCGGGTCGGCAGGACGCGCCGTGCTAGAATCGCGCCGCCCGCTCAAGCCTTGGTTCCCTGCCTGTGACTACCCTAGACGACGTATTCCGTGAA
>NZ_JAYRLZ010000279.1:0-5425 GCF_041904975.1 Chitinimonas sp.
TGCCGCGCCAGTTCGGCGTAATAGGCGAGGGAGCTGGCGGCACCATCGCCGCATTCCCACAGCGACTCGCGATAGGGCTTGCCCATTTCGCGAGTCAGCGCCTCGGCCACGGCGGGCGCCTGTTGCTTCAGCTTGCGGGCGACTTCATGCAGCACCTCGGCCCGCTCCAGCGCGCTTAGCGCCCACCAGCCGGGCTGGGCAGCGTTGGCATGGCGGATCGCGGTGTCGACTTCCTCGGGACTGGACAGCGCGTAATGGCCGATCACCGCTTCGGTGGCCGGGTCGATGATAGGCGCGCGCTCGCCCTGGCTGGCGATATGGCGCCCTTGCAGATAATTGTGGCCGCTGAGGGCGGCGATACGGTCGAGCACGGCGGTCATGGCTGGTCCTTTGAAGATCGTGTTTTGGTATTGCTGTTTAGCTAAGGAGGCTCTGAACGAATCGAGTTTTCAACTTGAGTAACAGGTCCCGGGAAACCCGGGACTTCGCTGGAAGTGGGTAAGTTATTGATTCCTTGTGGATCTAATCCTCCCCCCTCCGCCCCCGCCGCCGCGGGGGAACCGCGCTTTTAGCGCGTAAGTGGATTCGTTCAGAGCTTCCCTAAGTGGATTTGACGCCATCACCCCCTCTCCCTTGATGGCGGAGGGTTGGGGAGAGGGTGGCGGCTCTACCGTGCGCGCTCGCCCAGTCAGCTCCTCTCCCCAGCCCTCTCCCGCAAGGGGAGAGGGAGCTGCTTTGCCCATCAACTGGTCCGGGCATCGAGCCGGGCATAGCGGACATAAGCAGCTCGCAGGCCGAGCTTTTGCAAGCAGCGTAGCGGTGGCAGGCGGGCGGGCAGGCCGGCATACACCGGGCAACGCTCGGTGCGGCTCAGCTCCACACCCGCCAGCTGCCGGGCCAGGCTGCGGCCGATCCATGGCATGGTGTTGACGCCATTGCCGTAGCAGCCAAAGCCGTAGAACACGGTCGGGTCATCAGGCAAAACACCGAAAGATGGCGCCAGCTTGCGCGTGACCGACACCATGCCGCGCCAGAAGTAGTCGATAGCCACCCCCTCCCATGCAGGAAACTTGCGGGTAATGGCGGCCTGCAGCGCCGCCTGCATGCGAACACCATCGGCCTCGCTGCCGCTGAGGTCGCCACGGGCGCCGAACAGCAGGCGACCATCGGGCAGGCGGCGGTAGTAATGCAGCAGATGGCGGGCATCGCAGGCCGGCGCCAGGGTGCGATAGTGCTCGGCCGCCCATTGCGCATCGCTGAGTGGCGCGGTGACGACGATGTTCGAGATGACCGGCAGCAGTCGGTGGCGCAGCGGCGCGGGTGCATGCGGCAAGGGATAGCCATTGGTGGCGACGATCACCCGCCGCGCCCGCACCGTGCCGCTTGCCGTGTGCAACAAATGCAAGCCGTCGCGGCGTTCCCAGCACAGCACGGCACTATGCCCGTGCAAGCGGGCACCATGCCGCGTGGCCGCACTTGCCAGGCCCATGGTATAGGCCAGCGGATTGATGCCGCCGCCCGCCTCGATCTGCATCGCGCCAAACTGTTCGCGCCCGCCGTGGCCGATGGCGGCGAATTCCTCGCGGCTTAGCATGCGCACCGGCAGGCCGGCGGCCTGGCGCCACAAATGTGTCTCGGCCTGCAAATCGCGATAGGCCCGCTCGCAGTGGGCGACGATAAAGCTGCCCGGCCCGCACAGCGCCAGATCGAAGCCCTCTTCGGCCGCCAGCGCTTCGGCCAGCTCGATACCTTCAAGCTGGGAGGCAAAGAAATCGGCGGTCGCCGCCTCGCCCCAGCGCTGCTGCATATCGGCCAGGCCAAGCTTGGTCGCGGCCAGGGTATTGAAGCCGGCATTGCGGCTGGACGCCCCCCAGCCGATGTCGCCGGCATCGAGCAGCAAAGGCTCGATGGCGTGGTCGCGTGCCAGGTGCAGGGCGGCGGAGAGGCCGGTAAAGCCGCCACCGATGATGGCGACATCCACGCTCTGCCCGCCAGCCAACGGGGCAAAGCCGGGCGCAGCGCTCAGGCTGCGCCAGTAACTGGGCGCCGGCTGGTCGAAGCGGTACATCGCAGCGTCGTACAAATGCGGCATGGTTGGATCCTTGTCTCGTAGACGGCACGATGCCGCCTGGCCACCCGCGGGACAAGCAGAGCTTTTTGCTAGCCGGTGTTAATATTTTTAACAACCCGTTGCGGCTACCGCCCATGTCCCGCCTGCCCCCGCTCAATGCCGTCCGCGCCTTCGAGGCCGCCGCCCGCCTTGGCAGCTATGTGGCGGCGGCCGACCATCTGCATGTCACCCAACCCGCCATTGGCCGCCATGTAAAGCTGCTGGAGCAATGGCTGGGCCAGACCCTGTTCCAGCGCACGCCGCGTGGCGTGGTGCTGACCAGTGCCGGTCGCCAGTATTACGCCGCCATCAGCAGCGCCCTGCAGCAGATTGCCGATGCCGGCCAGGCGCTGCAGGCGGGCATCGGCGAGCGCTGGCTAAGGTTGCGGGTAGTGCCCGGCTTCGCCAGCCGCTGGCTGGCGCCGCAGCTGCCTGCCCTGCGCCAGCTTCGCCCCGGCCTGCGCATTGCCATGGAGCCACACGCCACCTTCGATCGGCTCGACCCACAGCGCGCCGATATCGCCATTGGCTTTGGCGACGCCGCCGACTATCAAGGCCAGTGCCAGACCCTGGCACGGCCGGCCATTTATCCGGTATGCGCACCAAGCTATCTGGAACAGGCGCCGCCCTTGCACCGCCTTGCCGACCTGCCTGGCCATGCCTTGATCCATGAGGACGACGGCGCTTGGTGGAATCACTGGCTGGCCGCGCAAGGCTTGGCCATTCGCGTTGAAGCTGAGCTTTCCTACCTGAGTTTTGACCATGCCATCGACCAGGTGCTGGCCGGTCAAGGCATTGCACTGGCCAACGACATTCTGGTGCTGCCCTTGCTGCAACAGGGCCGCCTGCTGCGCCCCCTGCCCGATGCCTGCGTGCTGCAGGGCTATCAGCTGCTGCTGCCCGATGGCGCACCCAGCGCCGATGTCAGCTGGTTTTGCGACTGGCTGCGCAGCGCGCTCTCTACGCAGTTTCCTGCACCCGACGCCTGAAGCAGGCGACGCACGACGCGGCGATACAGCGCGCCGCGCGGCCTTGACGCCGCCGGCGGGTTAGCGGATATCCCCCAGCTGGGCTAACATACCGGCCCCCGGGAAACGCTGCTCGATTCGAGTCAGCCGCCCGAATCCCCTCTGGCAAGGGCCGAGCGATGGAACTTAGGGAACCTCTGAACGAATCACCCAACGCGCAAAATGCGCGGTTCCCCCGCGCTATGCGGGGGCGGAGGGGGTGGAATGAAACAGCGAGAAATCAATCACCTATCCATTTTCGTCTTAGTCCCGGGTCTCCCGGGGCATGAGGTAGTGGTTGAGAACTCGATTCGTTCAGAGCTTCCTTGGGCCTTGTCCAGCACCTGCCTGGCTGTACCCCCACGATTTTTCAAGGAATACCATGTCTGCCCTGCCCCCCTGCCCTGTTTGCGGATCCAGCTTTAGCTATGAAGATGGCGAGCAGTTTGTTTGCCCGGAATGCGCCCATGAGTGGCCCAAACAAGCGGTGGTGGAAGCCAGCGGAGTGCGGGTGATCAAGGATGCCAATGGCAATGTGCTGCAAGATGGCGACTCGGTAACCGTGATCAAGGACTTGAAGGTGAAGGGTTCCTCCCTGGTGGTGAAGGTGGGCACCAAGGTGAAAAACATCCGCCTGGTCGATGGCGATCACGATATCGACTGCAAGATCGACGGCATTGGCGCCATGGGCTTGAAGTCGGAATTCGTCAAAAAGGCCTGATCCACCCCGTGCCGGCATCCCGCGCCGCCGCCAGCCTGACCATACGCGCAGCAGAGCCCGGCGACGGCCCGGCCCTGCAGGCGATTTTCGCCGCTTGTATCAGCCAGGCTGACTGGCTACCCGCTTGCGCCCGCCTCCAGACCGACTTTGCAGCGGTGTCGCAAGGCGAAACCATCTGGGTGGCGGTAGCGGCCGATGGGTCGATTTGCGGCCTGGTGGCCATACAACTGCATGATGCCTACCTGCACCACCTGTTTGTCGCCCCGACAGCACAGGGCCAGGGCATAGGCCGGGCGCTGCTGCAATCGCTGCGCGGTTGGCTGGCCCCTCCCTGGCAGTTGAAATGCGTGCGCGCCAATCGGCTTGCCATGCGTTTTTATCTGGCGAATGGCTGGCAGGAGATAGGCGCAGGGGAGTCAGAACATGGTGCCTACGCACTGCTGGAGTGGCGTGCTTGAGCCGCCAGCGCCTGATCGATCAAGTCGGCCAGGGCGGGATCGCGCGGCATAAACACCTCGAACAGCCCGGCAGCAGCGACCGCCGGCACCAGCGCCAGCAAGTCGCTCCGCGCCTGATCCCTTGCCGCCGCAGCCAAGCCCGGCTCATTGATGTCGCGCCAGCTGGCCAGCAAAGCGGCGATGCTGCCTTTGCGTATGTCCCGGCCAATGATCCGCACCGACTGATCGTTTTCGCCCAGAATCTGCTCGGGCCTCATGGTGTGCTCCCCCGCAATGCCTCGGTCAGCAAGGGATGCAGGCGCGGGCCGCTCGCGACAATACCGCTGCACCCCCAGGCAAACGGCTTGCCATCGAGCGCGCTGACCACCCCGCCGGCTTCGCGCACCAGTAACACGCCAGGCAGCCAGTCATACAAGTCCTGGCCGCATTCCCAATAGCCATCGGACGCACCGGCAGCCACCTGCGCCAGCAGCAGCGAGGTGGGGCCGTGCATGCGCAAGCCGAACACCTTGGGCAACAGGCGGCCGAACCGCGCCAGAAAATCGGCGGTATCGTCGCGCACCTTGCCCGGCCAGTTCGGGTGGGCAGCGAACAGCAGCGATGAGGCGAGATCCTGCCGGCCGTTCACCGACAGCCGCCGACCATCGCATTCGGCGCCCTGCCCGGCAATGGCGCGATAGCAGCGGCCACTGGCCGGCTCGTGCACCACGGCCATTACTGGCTCGCCAGCCACCACCAGACACAGGGCAATGGTCCAGCCGGGCAAGCCGGCCAGATAGTGCAAGGCACCATCGATCGGATCGCACACCCAGTAGGCATCATGCTCGGGCTGCTGCTGGCGGCGGGTATCGAGTTCCTCATCCGACCAGGCAATGCCCGGCCAGCGGGTGCGAATGGCGCTGCGCAGCGCGCTGCCGACGCCGCCACTCAGGGTGTCGAAACGCTGGCGTAGTTCTTCAAGACTGGCAGCGGCGCCAAGCGGTTGTTGGGCGAGCAAGCAGTGGCCTTGCTCCAGCAACAGCGCAGACAGCTCGTGCAGCGCGGCTTGCGGTGATTGCCCGAGATAGTCAGATACGGTTTGCGACATGGTGTTTCCTTGGCTGGGTTGACCTGCCCAGTGTCTGCCAAG
>NZ_JAYRLZ010000015.1:0-33314 GCF_041904975.1 Chitinimonas sp.
TCGGTGGTGCGTGGCTGCGACCGCATCGTGCCGGTCGACGTCTACGTGCCGGGCTGCCCGCCGACCGCAGAAGCCTTGCTCTACGGTCTGATCCAGCTGCAAAACAAGATCAAGCGCACCAGTACCATTGCGCGCTAACCCAGACGACTTGCCATGGCGACCAAATTAGAAGCGCTACATCAGACGCTACAGACGGCCTTGGGTGACAAGGCCGTTTCATTGACCAGTGCCCTGGGTGAACTCACCTTGGTGGTGAAGGATGCAGACTGGCCGGAAGTGTCGCGTCAGTTGTGCGACAACGCAGCCCTTGCATTCAAGAGCTGTATCGACGTCTGCGGTGTTGACTACAGCACCTATAAGGATGGCGGCTGGGATGGTGCCCGCTTTGCCGTGGTTTACCACCTGTTGTCGGTGGCGCTGAACCAGCGTCTGCGCGTTCGGGTGTTTTGTTCGGATGACGAGTTTCCGACTATTGCCTCGATGGTCGAGGTGTGGCCTGGCGTGAACTGGTTCGAGCGTGAAGCGTTCGATCTGTACGGCATCGTGTTTATCGGTCACCCTGATTTGCGCCGTATCCTGACCGACTATGGCTTTGTCGGTCACCCGTTCCGCAAGGATTTCCCCTTGTCTGGTCATGTCGAGATGCGCTACGACGCGGCACAAGGTCGCGTTATTTACCAGCCTGTCAGTATCGAGCCGCGCGAAGTGACGCCGCGCATCATCCGTGAGGAAAACTACGGTGGCTGAGATCAAGAATTACACGCTGAACTTCGGTCCTCAGCACCCGGCTGCACACGGTGTGCTGCGTCTGGTGCTGGAGTTGGATGGCGAAGTGGTACAGCGTGCCGACCCGCATATTGGTCTGTTGCATCGTGCAACCGAGAAGCTGGCCGAGCATAAGACCTTCATCCAGTCGGTGCCGTATATGGATCGACTCGATTATGTGTCGATGATGTGTAACGAGCACGCCTATGTGATGGCCATCGAGAAGCTGATGGGCATCGAGGTGCCGCTTCGTGCCCAATATATCCGCGTGATGTTCGATGAAATCACCCGGATCCTGAATCACCTGATGTGGATTGGTGCGCACGGTCTCGACTGCGGCGCCATGACCATCTTCCTGTATGCCTTCCGCGAGCGCGAAGACCTGATGGACTGCTACGAGGCGGTTTCCGGGGCGCGTATGCATGCGGCCTACTACCGTCCGGGCGGCGTGTATCGTGATCTGCCCGATACCATGCCCAAGTACACCGCCTCCAAGGTGCGCAACCAGGCCGATATCAATCGCCTGAATGAAAACCGCCAAGGCTCGCTGCTTGATTTCATCGACGACTTCACCCAGCGCTTCCCGCGCTATGTCGATGAATACGAAACCCTGCTGACCGACAACCGCATCTGGAAGCAGCGCACCGTTGGTATCGGTGTGTTGTCGCCTGAACGTGCCATTGCACTGGGCCTGTCTGGCGCCATGCTGCGTGGTTCGGGCGTTGCTTGGGACTTGCGCAAGAAGCAGCCCTATGAGGTGTATGCCGATCTGGACTTCGATGTGCCGGTTGGTACCAATGGCGACTGCTACGACCGCTATCTGTGCCGGGTCGAGGAAATGCGCCAGTCGAACCGTATCATCAAGCAGTGCGTGGAGTGGTTGCGCAAGAATCCGGGATCGGTCATTACCGATAACCACAAGGTGGCGCCGCCTTCGCGTGTCGACATGAAGTCGAATATGGAAGAGCTGATCCACCACTTCAAGCTGTTCACCGAGGGCATGCATGTGCCCGAAGGCGAGACATAT
Organism: Chitinimonas sp.; assembly: GCF_041904975.1. Taxonomy (NCBI): domain Bacteria; kingdom Pseudomonadati; phylum Pseudomonadota; class Betaproteobacteria; order Neisseriales; family Chitinibacteraceae; genus Chitinimonas; species Chitinimonas sp. Next base: position 1,793 of record NZ_JAYRLZ010000015.1, read on the forward strand.
GCCGCTGTCGAGCATCCCAAGGGTGAATTCGGCATCTATCTGGTGTCCGATGGCGCCAACAAGCCTTACCGCCTGAAGATCCGTGCACCGGGCTTTGCCCACTTGGCAGCACTGGACGAGATGGCACGCGGCCATATGATTTCTGACGTGGTAGCGATTATTGGTACCCAGGATATCGTGTTTGGGGAGATTGACCGATGACCGAACGCAGCATCGGGCTCAGCGCAGAATCGCTGGCCCAGATTGATCGCGAGCTCGCCAAATACCCGGCAGACCAGCGTCGCTCGGCCACCATGTCGGCCTTGCGTATTGCCCAGGTCGAAAAGGGCTGGTTGTCTACCGATACCATCAAGGCAGTGGCCGATTACCTCGGTATTGCGCCGATGGCGGCCCATGAAGTGGCCACCTTTTACAATATGTACGACCGCAAGCCGGTTGGTCGCTTCAAGCTGACCGTGTGCACCAATCTGCCTTGCGCCCTGTCCGGTGGCGCTGATGCCGGCGAGTATCTGAAGAAGAAGCTGGCTATCGGCTACGGTGAGACCACCGCCGATGGCAAATACACCCTGGTGGAAGGCGAATGCATGGGCGCTTGCGGTTATGCGCCGGTAATGCTCGTCAATAACCACACCATGTGCAACCACATGACGCCAGATGCGATCGATCGCAAGCTGGCCGAACTCAACTAGGCCGGGGACGAAGCGCATGACCGTTTACGTCAAAGGCGTCGTATTTGATGGTGTCGATTTTGCCGATCCGGATTGCTGGACGCTCGACGCCTATGTAAAGCGCGGTGGCTATGCCGCCCTACGCAAGATTCTTAGCGAAAACATCAGCCAGGACGCGGTGATTGCCGAGGTAAAAACCTCGTCGCTGCGTGGTCGCGGTGGTGCGGGCTTTCCGACCGGTTTGAAGTGGTCGTTCATGCCGCGCAGCTTCCCGGGCCAGAAATACCTGGTGTGCAATACCGATGAGGGCGAGCCGGGTACGTTCAAGGATCTGGACATCATCCAGTACAACCCGCACGCACTGATCGAAGGCATGATCATCGGCGGCTACGCCATGGGCATCACCGTCGGTTACAACTATATCCACGGCGAAGTATTCGAGGCTTATCTGCGCTTTGAGGCTGCTCTGGAAGAGGCACGTCGTGCCGGCTTCCTCGGCGAGAAGATCCTCGGCACTGATTTCAGCTTCGAATTGCACGCTCACCACGGCTATGGCGCCTATATCTGTGGCGAGGAAACCGCGCTGCTCGAATCGCTGGAAGGCAAAAAAGGCCAGCCGCGCTTCAAGCCGCCGTTCCCCGCCAGCTATGGCCTGTATGGCAAGCCGACCACCATCAACAACACCGAAACCTTTGCTTCGGTGCCCTACATCATCCGTGAGGGTGGCCAGAAGTTTCTGGAGCTGGGCAAGCCGAACAATGGTGGCACCAAACTGTTCTCGGTATCGGGCCATGTAAATCGCCCTGGTAATTTCGAAGTGCCGCTGGGATTGCCGTTCAGCGAGCTGCTGGAAATGGCCGGTGGCATGCGCGGAGGCAAGAAGCTCAAGGCGGTGATTCCGGGTGGTTCCTCGGCGCCAGTATTGCCGGCCCATATCATGATGGAAACCACCATGGATTATGACGCCATTGCCAAGGCCGGCTCCATGCTCGGCTCGGGTGCGGTGATCGTCATGGACGAAACCGTCTGTATGGTGAAGGCATTGCGCCGCCTGTCCTACTTCTACTACGAAGAGTCGTGCGGCCAATGCACGCCGTGCCGTGAGGGCACCGGCTGGCTGTACCGCGTAGTGGATCGGATCGAAAACGGCCAAGGCCGGCCGGAAGATCTTGATCTGCTCGAATCGGTAGGCAAGAACATTGCAGGCCGCACCATCTGTGCGCTCGGCGATGCTGCCGTGATGCCGGTGCAGGGCATGCTCAAGCACTTCCGTGATGAGTTCATCCATCACATTGAACACAAGAAATGCATCGTACCCGGCTACTAAGCCGCGTTTTCGCCAGTAGCAACAGAGACCAGCTCGGGTAGCCCGACCATGCTTGAAATCGAAATCGACGGTAAGAAACTGACAGTACCCAATGGCACGACGGTGATTGAAGCCGCGCGCTCGGTGGGTACGCACATCCCGCACTTCTGTTATCACAAGAAGCTGTCGATTGCGGCTAACTGCCGCATGTGCCTGGTGCAGGTCGAAAAGGCGCCCAAGCCGCTGCCCGCCTGCGCTACGCCGGTCAACGACGGCATGAAGGTCTACACCCATTCCGATATGGCGGTGAAGGCGCAGCAGGGCGTGATGGAATTCCTGCTGATCAATCACCCGCTCGACTGCCCGATCTGTGACCAGGGCGGCGAATGCCAGCTGCAAGACTTGGCCGTTGGCTATGGCGGTTCCAGCTCGCGCTATGAGGAAGAAAAGCGTGTCGTGGTCAATAAAGACCTCGGCCCGCTGATTTCCACCGATATGACCCGCTGCATCCACTGCACCCGCTGTGTCCGCTTCACTGAAGAAGTAGCCGGCATGCAGGAAATGGGCATGGCGGGCCGTGGCGAGCATTCCGAGATCATGTCCTTTGTCGGCATGACGGTAGACTCGGAAATCTCCGGCAATGTCATCGACCTGTGCCCGGTTGGCGCACTGACCTCCAAACCGTTCCGCTATACCGCCCGTACCTGGGAGCTATCGCGCCGCAAGAGCGTCAGCCCGCATGATGGTCTCGGTAGCAATCTGATCGTCCAGGTCAAGGCCGACCGCGTCATGCGCGTGTTGCCGCTGGAAAACGAAGCGATCAACGAGTGCTGGATCGCCGACCGCGATCGCTTCGCCTATGAGGCGCTCAATAGCGAGTCCCGCCTGAGCAAGCCCATGCTCAAGCAGGGCGGCCAGTGGATCGAAACCGACTGGCAGACTGCCCTCGAGTATGTCGCCAATGGCCTCAAATCGATTGCTGCCGAGCATGGCGGCAAGTCGGTTGCGACGCTAGCCACCGCGCATTCCACGGTGGAAGAGCTGTTCCTGTTGAACCAGCTGAGCCAGGCACTCGGTGCCGGCGCCGCCAGCTACGCATCGCGTCAGGCTGATAGCCGTCTGGACAGCCAGCGCCAAGGCGCGCAGTGGCTGGGGCAGCCGATTGCAGATATCGCCGCCAGCAAGGCCGTGCTGCTGGTCGGCTCCACCATTCGCAAAGAACAACCGCTGCTGGCGCAGCGCCTGCGCCAAGCCGCCAAGCGTGGCACCCAGCTGTCGCTGATCCATGCAGCCGATGATGATTTGTATACCCAGCCGGTCGGCAAGCTGATTGTTCGCCCTGATCAGCTGGTTGAAGCCTTGGCTGCCGTGGTCAAGGCAGTCGCCCTTGCCAAGGGTGCCGATGTTGCGCCGGAGCTGGCTGCGGTCGAAGTTAACGAGCAAGCCAGCAAGATCGCCAAGAGCTTGATCGATGCCACGACGGCAGCAGGCGAGGGTGCAGAAGCTGGTCGCGCGACGGTGTTGCTCGGCAATGTTGCCGCCCACCATCCGCGCGCTGCCGAGCTGGCGACCCTGGCCGGGCAACTCAATGTCCTGGTCGGCGCCACGGTAGGCTGGATGAGCGAAGCGGCCAATACGGTTGGCGCGCAAGTGTTGGGCCTGTCGGCCGCCGATGCGCTGGCTCAACCGCGTCGTGCCGTGCTGCTGTTCAATACCGAAGTGGAATTTGATAGCGCCAACGCTGCCCGCGCCCTGGCGACGGTGAAGTCGGCCGATATGGTAGTGGCGTTCTCCGCCTTCAAGCACGGCGCCAGCGACTACGCTGATGTGCTGCTGCCGATCACGCCATTCTCGGAAACCGCCGGCGCCTTCATCAATATGGAAGGTCGCCTGCAAAGCTTCAATGGCGTGGTCAAGCCGCTGGGCGATGCGCGTCCGGGCTGGAAGGTGTTGCGCGTACTGGGCAATCTGCTCGGTTTTGCCGGCTTCGAGCTCGATAGTGCCGAGGCAGTACGCAAGGCGGCACTGCCACAAGGCGAAGCCGCTATTGCTGGCAAGCTGAACAATGCGGTCGCGGGCGTGGCTGTCGAAGTGAAGACTGCTGCCACTGGCCTGATTCGCCTGGGTGAAGTGCCTCTGTATCAGAGCGATGCGCTGGTGCGTCGTGCACCATCGCTGCAAAAAACCAAGGATGCGCAAGCTGCAGGCAACGTGGCGCTGTCTTCCGCTACTGCGGCACAGCTCGGCCTGTCTGCTGGCGATACCGCCCTGGTCAGCCAGGCCGATGCCAGCCTGCGCATGCCGGTTGTCATCGATGCGGCCTTGCCGGAAGGCGTAGTGCGCATTCCCGCTGCGACGCTGGCTACTGCCGTTCTGGGTGATTTGATCGCCCCTGTCCAACTGTCGCGCGCTTGAGGAGACCAGAGTGATCGATACGCTGCATAACGGTTTTCTCAGCCTGTTCGGGCCCATGCTCGGCCTGTTGCTGTGGACCTTGTTGAAGATTGTGCTGATTGTCGGCCCGCTGTTCGGCGCCGTGGCTTACCTGACGTTGGCCGAGCGCAAGGTGATCGGCTATATGCAGATCCGCATCGGCCCGAACCGGGTTGGTCCGTTTGGTCTGCTGCAACCGATCGCTGACGGTATCAAGCTGCTGCTCAAGGAAATCATCTCCCCGAGCAAGGCATCTACCGGTTTGTTCTTCTTCGCGCCCATCATGGTGCTGGCGCCTTCGCTGGCTGCATGGGCGGTGGTGCCGTTCGCGCCCGAAGTGGTGCTGGCCAATGTCAATGCCGGCCTCTTGTATGTGATGGCAATCACCTCGCTGGGCGTGTACGGCATTATTGTTGCCGGCTGGGCGTCCAACTCCAAGTACGCATTTCTGGGTGCGCTGCGTGCCTCGGCCCAAGTAATTTCTTACGAACTGGCCATGGGCTTTGCCTTGGTCGGCGTGTTGATGGTGTCCGGCAGCCTGAATCTGACCGATATCGTCAACCAGCAAAGCCATGGCATGGGCGGCGGGTCTTTCCTGTCGTGGAATATCATTCCGCTGTTCCCGCTGTTTCTGGTTTACCTGATCGCCGGTGTGGCCGAAACCAATCGCGCACCGTTCGACGTGGCCGAGGGTGAGTCGGAAATCGTTGCCGGCCATATGATCGAATACTCGGGGATGTCGTTTGCACTGTTCTTCCTCGGCGAATACGCGAATATGTGGCTGATCGGTGCCATGACCTCGATCATGTTCCTCGGTGGCTGGCTGTCGCCGCTGCCGGCGTCGATCCCGGTACTGGGCGCACCGAGCTTCCTGTGGCTGTTCGCCAAGATGGCCTTCGTCATGTTCCTGTTCCTGTGGTTCCGTGCCACCTTCCCGCGCTACCGCTATGACCAGCTGATGCGCCTGGGCTGGAAAGTGTTCATCCCCGTGACGCTCGTTTGGATCGTCGTGGTGGCTGCCTGGATGCAAACCCCGTATTCGCTGTGGTAAGCCGATAGCCATGGAAAAGATTCAGAACTTCTTCAAGACCTTCCTGTTGCTCGAACTGGTGCGGGGCTTGGCCCTGACTGGCAGACATTTCTTCCAGCGCAAGATCACCGTCCAGTTCCCTGAGGAAAAAACGCCTTACAGCCCGCGTTTCCGCGGCCTGCATGCACAGCGTCGCTACGCCAATGGCGAAGAGCGCTGCATTGCCTGCAAGCTGTGCGAGGCGGTGTGCCCGGCGATGGCCATCACCATCGAGTCGGAAGTGCGTGACGACGGTACCCGTCGTACCTCGCGCTACGATATCGACCTGACCAAGTGCATCTTCTGCGGCTTTTGCGAAGAGGCGTGCCCGGTCGATGCCATTGTCGAGACGCATATCCTGGAATACCACGGCGAAAAACGTGGTGACCTGTACTACACCAAACCCATGCTGCTTGCCGTGGGCGACAGATACGAAGCCGACATCGCGAAGAATCGCGAAGCCGATGCCAAGTATCGCTAATGCAATCTATTGAGCTGGCACCCATGAATCTGACCACTGCCATTTTCTATCTGTTCGCGGCCATCCTGCTCGGTGCGTCGCTGCGCGTGATCACTGCACGCAACCCGGTGCATGCCGCTCTCAGCCTGGTGCTGGCCTTCTTCACCGGCGCGGTGCTGTGGATGCTGATGCAGGCCGAGTTCCTGGCCATCTCCCTGGTGCTGGTGTATGTCGGCGCGGTGATGGTGCTGTTCCTGTTCGTGGTGATGATGCTCGATATCAATTTCGAGGAATTGCGCGAAGGCTTCTGGAACTACTTCCCGGTCGCCGCCGTTGTCGCCGCCATCATGGCGGTGGAAATGGTGCTGGTACTGGTGGCGCCTGGCGCCGGCATCAAAGACATGACCGCCGTGGCCGCCTTGCCCGAAGGTGTATCGAATATCAAGCAGCTGGGTGTGCCGATCTACACCACCTATCTGCTGCCGTTCGAACTGGCTGCCGTGCTGCTGCTGGTAGCGATGATTGCTGCGGTGTCACTGACCCTGCGCCGCCGCAAGCACACCAAGTACATCAATCCGGCGGAGCAGATCGCTGTCAAGCGCAATGACCGTCTGCGTATTGTGAAGATGCAGGCAGAAGTCGAGCTGCCGCCTGCAGCCGAGCCGACCGACAAGCCAGCCGCCTGAGCCTAGAGATACCATGACGCTGACCCATTACCTTGTGCTGGCCGCGATCCTGTTTGCGATTTCGGTATTCGGCATCTTTATGAACCGCAAGAACGTCATCGTGCTGCTAATGGCGATCGAACTGATGTTGCTGGCGGTGAATATGAACTTCATTGCCTTCTCGAAATATCTGGGCGATCCATCCGGCCAGATCTTCGTGTTTTTCATCCTGACCGTGGCGGCGGCTGAATCGGCCATCGGTCTGGCAATTCTGGTGGTGCTGTTCCGTAACCTGCGCTCCATCAATGTGGAAGACCTCGACAGCCTCAAGGGCTAAGCGTGGCGTGACGCCAACCAGATAAACCAACAAGAACCTGCCTGTGCGAAAACATGGATAAACCAACGCTCTACCTGCTGATCGCCCTGTTCCCGCTATTCGGTGCCATCGCCGCCGGCCTGTTCGGCCGGGTGATCGGCCGCGCCGGTGCGCACTGGGTCACCATTCTGGGCGTGGCGGCGTCCTGCCTCGGCTCGTTCTATGTGCTGAACGACCTGCTCAATGGTGCGCCATCCTATAACGGCAACCTGTACACCTGGCTGACGGTGGATGGCCTCGATGTATCGGTCGGCTTTCTGGTCGACAAGCTCACCGCCATGATGATGGTGGTGGTGACCTTCGTGTCGTTGATGGTGCATATCTACACCATCGGCTATATGGAAGAGGACCCTGGTTACCAGCGCTTCTTCAGCTATATCTCGCTGTTCACCTTCTCGATGTTGATGCTGGTGATGAGCAATAACTTCGTCCAGCTGTTCTTCGGCTGGGAAGCGGTGGGTCTGGTTTCGTATCTGCTGATCGGTTTCTGGTTCAAGCGCCCGACCGCCATTTTCGCCAACCTCAAGGCTTTCCTGGTCAACCGCGTCGGTGACTTCGGTTTCCTGCTTGGTATCGGTCTGGTATTGGCCCACTTCGGCTCGTTCGATTACGCCACCGTATTCGCCCATGCGCCGGTATTGAAGGACGCAACCATCAGCCTGCTGCCAGGCAGCAGCTGCTCCTTGCTGTCGGTAACCTGCATCCTGCTGTTTGTTGGTGCCATGGGTAAGTCGGCACAATTCCCGCTGCATGTGTGGCTGCCGGATTCGATGGAAGGCCCGACGCCTATCTCGGCGCTGATCCACGCTGCCACCATGGTGACCGCCGGCATCTTCATGGTGGCGCGCATGTCGCCGCTGTTCGAATTGTCCGATACCGCCTTGAATTTCATCCTGGTCATCGGCTCGATCACTGCGCTGTTCATGGGTTTCCTCGGCATCATCCAGAACGACATCAAACGGGTGGTGGCTTACTCGACCCTGTCGCAGCTGGGCTATATGACGGTGGCGCTGGGTGCTTCGGCCTACTCGGTAGCGGTATTCCACCTGATGACCCACGCCTTCTTCAAGGCGCTGCTCTTCCTTGCCGCCGGCGCGGTGATCATGGCCATGCACCATGACCAGGATATCCGCCGCATGGGTGGCCTGAAGAAGTACCTGCCGGTGATCTACTGGACGTCCTTGCTCGGCTCCTTGGCCCTGATCGGTACGCCATTCTTCTCCGGTTTCTATTCCAAGGATTCCATCATCCTGGCGGTCGAAGGCTCCAAGCTGCCGGCTGCTGGTTTCGCCCAGTTTGCCGTATTGGCTGGCGTGTTCGTTACTGCCTTCTATTCCTTCCGCATGTTCTTCCTGGTGTTCCATGGCGAAGAGCGTTTCGGCAAGGCTAGCGATCATCATCACCACGATGACGATCATGGTGACGAGCACCATGGTCTGGCGCCCGGCGAGAAGCCGCATAGCCCCGGCCTGGTAGTGACCGGCCCGCTGATGGCGCTGGCAGTGCCGTCGGTGGTGATTGGTGGTCTGGCAATCAAAACCATGCTGGCGGGCGACTTCTTCAATAACGTCATCTTCGTCAACGGCGAAGCCCATCACGCCATGGAAGCCGTAGAGCACCATGCGCATGATGCATGGCATATGGGTCTGCATGCCTTCATGACCTTGCCGTTCTGGCTCGCTTTGGCCGGTGTGGTGGTGGCCTGGTTCTTCTACCTGAAGCGTCCGGATATCCCGGCTGCGATCAAGTCACGCGTTGGCCCGATCTACAGCCTGCTGGAAAACAAGTACTACATGGATCACATCTACATCCAGGGTTTCGCTGCCTTCGGCCGTGGTCTTGGCAAGGTGTTCTGGAAGGTAGGCGATACCATCCTGATCGATGGCTTGGTGGTGAACGGTGCTGCCAAGCTGGTTGGGGCGATTTCTGGCTTGGTCCGTCGCTTCCAGACCGGTTACATCTATCACTACGCCTTCGCCATGATCATCGGTGCATTGCTGTTGCTGACCTGGTGGCTCGGTCGCTTTGTGGTTCCGCATTGATGCAACACGTTCTTGCACAATCGAACACGCTCAAGAAAACACATTCAGTAGCTAAGGGTGGATATGTCTGAACATCTGTTGAGTCTGGCGATCTGGGTGCCGATCCTCGCTGGCCTCATCGTGCTGGCGACCGGCGGCGACCGCAATGCGGGTCTGGCGCGCGTGATTGCCCTGGTCGGTGCGCTTGCCGGTTTCCTGGTGACCATTCCGCTGTATACCGGCTTTGCGCCGCTGCACGGAGGCCCGCAATTCGAAGAAATGCGGCCGTGGATCAGCGCGTTCAATATCAACTACCACCTCGGGGTTGATGGCCTGTCGATGTTCTTCGTCATTCTCAATGCCTTCACCACCTTGCTGGTGGTGGTGGCGGGCTGGGAAGTGATCGAGAAGCGAGTGGCGCAGTACATGGCGGCCTTCCTGATCATGTCCGGCCTGATCAATGGCGCGTTCTCGGCCATGGATGCCATGCTGTTCTATGTGTTCTTCGAGGCGATGCTGATCCCGCTATACCTGATCGTCGGTGTGTGGGGCGGTCAGAATCGTGTGTATGCCGCGATCAAGCTGTTCCTCTACACCCTGATGGGTTCGCTGCTATTGCTGGTCGGCTTTATCTACCTGTATTTCCATACTGGAAAGAGCTTCGAGATCGCCGACTTCCAGCGGGTGGCCTTGCCGCTGGCGGTGCAGGGCTATCTGATGATTGCCTTCTTTTTCGCCTTTGCGGTGAAGGTGCCGATGTTCCCGGTGCACACCTGGTTGCCGGATGCCCACGTTGAAGCGCCAACCGGCGGTTCGATGGTGCTGGCGGCCATTACCCTGAAGCTTGGCGCCTACGGCTTCCTGCGTTTTGCCCTGCCGATTGCCCCGGATGCCGCTCGCGAATATGGTTGGATCATCATCACGCTGTCGCTGATCGCCGTGGTTTACATCGGCTTGGTGGCATTGGTTCAGAAGGACATGAAAAAGCTGGTGGCGTATTCGTCGATTTCCCATATGGGTTTCGTGACGCTGGGCTTTTATATGTTCGTGAATGGTGCGCCGACCACCTATGGTGTCGAGGGCGCCCTGATCCAGATGATCTCGCACGGCTTTGTCTCGGCCGCCATGTTCTTCTGTATCGGTGTGATGTACGACCGCGTGCACAGCCGCAAGATCGCCGATTACGGCGGTGTGGCCAACACCATGCCGAAGTTCGCCGCCTTCTTCCTGCTGTTCGCCATGGCGAATTCCGGTTTGCCGGCTACTTCGGGCTTTGTCGGCGAATTCATGGTGATCGTCGGTGCCGTCAAGGTGAACTTCTGGTACGCCTTCCTCGCCGCTACCACTCTGGTGTTTGGCGCCGGCTACACGCTGTGGATGTACAAGCGGGTGATCTTCGGCGATGTGGCCAACTCGCATGTGGCGGAGCTCAAGGATGTCAATGCGCGCGAATTCGCCGTGTTGGCCGTGCTGGCCGTCGCCGTGCTCGGCATGGGTCTGTACCCGCAAGCATTTACCGAAAAGATGCATACCAGCGTTGATTCGCTGATCTGGCAAGTCAAGCAAAGCAAGCTGCACTGATGCAGGTCGCCTCTGATTACAGGACTAAACAAGAATGACGCTAGAGAGTTTGAACCTGTTCGCCGCGATGCCGGAAATCTGGCTGCTGTGCGCAACGCTGGCCATCCTGCTGATCGATCTGTTCCTCAAGGATGAGCAGCGCGATATCACCTATATGCTGTCGCTGTTCGCCATCACCGTGTCGGCAGTACTGACGGTGCGCGGTTTTGGCGCGCCGCCGCGTACTGCCTTCAACGGGCTGTTTGTTGCGGATTCGATGTCCGACGTGCTCAAGCTCGGTATGGATATCGGCGTGGGTCTGGTGCTGATCTACAGCCGTGGTTATGCGGCGGTACGGCAGATGTATCGCGGCGAGTTGTTCACGCTGACCCTGTTCGCCCTGCTGGGCATGATGGTGATGACCTCGTCAGCCAATCTGCTGATGCTGTATGTGGGCCTGGAACTTCTGTCGCTGTCGCTGTACGCCCTGGTGGCGCTGCCGCGCGATTCGCGTCCTGCAACTGAAGCCGCCATGAAGTACTTTGTGCTGGGCGCGCTGGCCTCCGGCATGTTGCTGTACGGCATGTCGATGATCTATGGCGCCACCGGCAGTCTGGATCTGCACGTGATCGCCCAAAAAGCGGCTTCGGGTGCGACCAGCCATCTCTTGCTGGTATTCGGTCTGGTGTTCGTGGTGACTGGTATCGGCTTCAAGCTGGGTAATGTCCCGTTTCATATGTGGGTGCCTGACGTTTACCAGGGTGCACCAACGCCTATCACCATGCTGATCGGGTCTGCGCCGAAGCTGGCCGCCTTCGGTTTCGTGTTCCGTATCCTGGTGCAAGGTTTGCCTGCGCTGACCCATGAATGGCAGGGCATGCTGGTGGTGCTGGCGGTTTTGTCGGTGGCTATCGGTAATGTGGTCGCCATTGCGCAAACCAATATCAAGCGCATGCTCGCCTACTCGACCATTTCCCACATGGGCTTTTTGCTGCTGGGTATTCTGGCTGGCACCGCCAATGGTTATGCCGCCTCGATGTTCTATGCCTTGGTCTATGCGCTGATGGCGACGGCAGGCTTTGGCGTGGTGCTGCTGCTGTCGCGCGCCGGTTTTGAAGCTGAGCGCCTGGCCGATCTCAAGGGCTTGGCGCAACGCAGCCCGTGGTTTGCCTGGATGATGCTGTTGGTGATGTTTTCCATGGCGGGTATCCCGGTGTTTTCCGGCTTCTTCGCCAAGCTGGCGGTGATTCAGGCCATTGTCGATCATGATGGCTTTATCTGGCTGGCAGTGGTGGCGGTGCTGTTCTCGCTGGTGGGTGCGTTCTACTACCTGCGCGTGGTCAAGCTGATGTTCATGGATGAAGCGAGCGATCACAGCCCGATTGAAGTGCGTGCCGATATGCGCCTCGTGTTGTCGCTCAACTGTCTGGCCATCCTGGTGCTGGGTTTGGCGCCGCAGTGGCTGCTCAATGTGTGCGCTAACGCGATCCGGCAGTCTCTGGTAGCACTGTGAGTACGGCGCAAATCGTTTACTTGCTATTGGCGGCCTTGGCCGCCAATTTGCCATTTGTGCTGCCTCGGCTGCTACTGGTGTGCCCGCTCCGCGCCGGGCGTAGTAAGGCCTTTGGCTGGTGCTTGCTTGAGCTGCTGTTGCTGTATGGCGTGATGCTGGGCTTGGGTGTGTTGCTGGAGTCGCGCAGCGCACCGGTACATGCCAAGAAGCTGCTGAACTTCTATGTGCCGACGCTTGCCTTGTTCCTTATTGCTGGCTTCCCTGGTTTTGTGCTGCGCTATTTCTGGCGCAAGCCGGGTATTTAGTATTTGAGCTGGCAATGGCGGTCGGCATGTCGTGCACGGCTCTGATTCGAAAGCGTTTTCCTCTGTTTGGTGCCCTCCGCTGGCAAGAGATACAGGCCAGATATGTCGGGGCTAATAAAAATTTTTCTGAAAACCCTTGCCAGAAGCGCATTTGTTGCCTAGAATGCGCAGCTCTTTAGGCGCGTAGCTCAGCTGGTTAGAGCACCACCTTGACATGGTGGGGGTCGTTGGTTCGAGTCCAATCGCGCCTACCACATTCGGAGCAAATGAAAATGTCCTTCCGAACTACAACTACCGGCACTGCTAATCTGGCTTGAGTCGGTCCTTTGTAAAGTTTGGTTGTTCATTTGCCCAAAGGAAAAAGTGCGGCTCTGCCGCACTTTTTTTTCGTCCATAGGTTTCGTAGTTCCATTGAAAAGGCGGATCCGCTATGCCCATCATCACGCTTCCTGACGGCTCGCAACGTAGTTTCGATCAATCCGTGCGCGTCGCTGACGTCGCCGCCAGCATCGGTGCGGGCCTTGCGCGCGCAGCATTGGCTGGCAAAGTGGATGGCAAGCTGGTCGATACCTCCTATCTGATCGATCGCGATGTGCAGCTGGCCATCGTCACCGACAAGGATGCCGATGGCCTCGAGGTGATCCGCCATTCGACTGCCCACTTGCTGGCCTATGCGGTGAAGGAGTTGTTTCCTGATGCCCAGGTGACCATCGGTCCAGTCATTGAACACGGCTTCTACTACGACTTCAGCTACAAGCGCGCCTTTACGCCGGAAGACCTTGAGGCGATCGAAAAGAAGATGGCCGAGCTTGCCAAGCGCGACATCCCGGTCGAGCGCTATGAGCTGAGCCGCGATGAGGCAGTGGCTTACTTCAAGGGCATAGGCGAGAACTACAAAGCCGAGATCATTGAAGGTATTCCTGCTGATCAGGTCTTGTCGCTGTATCGCGAGGGTGATTTCACTGACCTGTGTCGTGGCCCGCATGTGCCTTCAACGGGCAAGTTGAAGGTATTTAAGCTGATGAAGCTGGCAGGTGCCTACTGGCGCGGCGATAGTCGTAACGAGATGCTGCAGCGCGTCTATGGCACGGCTTGGGCCAAGAAGGAAGATCTCGACCAGTATCTGCATATGCTGGAAGAGGCGGAAAAGCGCGACCACCGCAAGATTGGCCGTCAGCTTGATCTGTTCCATATGCAGGACGAGGCGCCGGGTATGGTGTTCTGGCACCCCAAGGGATGGACGGTGTGGCAGGCGGTTGAGCAATACATGCGCAAGCGCCTCGACAAGGCGGGCTACCAGGAAGTGCGTACGCCGATGGTGATGGACCGTGTGCTGTGGGAGAAGTCTGGCCACTGGGAGAACTATCGCGAGAATATGTTCACCACCGAGTCGGAAAAGCGTGATTACGCGGTCAAGCCGATGAATTGCCCGGCGCATGTGCAGATTTTCAATAATTCGCTGCGCTCCTACCGTGACTTGCCGATGCGCCTGGCCGAGTTCGGTGCCTGCCATCGCAACGAGCCATCGGGTGCGCTGCACGGCATCATGCGGGTGCGCGGCTTTGTGCAGGACGATGCGCATATTTTCTGCTCGGAAGATCAGATTGTTGCCGAGTCCACCGCCTTCAACGAGCTGGCCATGTCGGTGTACCGCGACTTCGGTTTCGACAATGTTGCGATCAAGCTGAGTCTGCGCCCGGAAAAGCGTGCTGGCACCGACGAGACCTGGGATAAGGCCGAGAACGGCCTGCGTGACGCGCTGCGCGCCTGTGGTGTGGAATGGGAAGAGCTGCCGGGCGAGGGCGCCTTCTATGGCCCGAAAATCGAATACCACATCAAGGATGCGCTCGGTCGTTCCTGGCAGTGCGGTACCTTGCAGCTCGACTTCGTGCTGCCCGAGCGCCTGAATGCCGAGTATGTCAGTGCGGAGGATAGTGCTCGCAAGCGGCCCGTCATGCTGCACCGGGCTATTCTTGGTTCACTTGAGCGCTTCCTGGGCATCCTGATCGAAAACCACGCCGGTGCTTTCCCGCTGTGGCTTGCGCCAACTCAAGCTGTCGTGATGAGCATCAGCGAACATCAGGCTGATTACGCCGCCGAGGTGGCGCAGCAACTCCGTGATGCTGGCTTCCGAGTGGATGCGGACTTGAGAAATGACAAAATAAGCTATAAAATCCGCGAACATAGCTTACAGAAGCTTCCCTATCAGTTAGTAGTTGGCGATAAGGAAAAGGCTTCTGGCTTGGTTGCCGTGCGATCCCGCGGTGGCGAAGATCTGGGTCAAATGACGGTTGCAGCGCTGATCGAGCGCTGGTCGGCTGAAATGATCAAGGTTTGACGCTGATGGCCTTGCTTAGCGCAAGGCCGGTTTGACGGGGCGCGCGGTTTTCGTTTTTTACTCGGGAGTAATAGCTATCGCTCAGGATAAAGAGCCGCGGATCAACGGTGAAATCACCGCCCGCGAGGTCCGTCTGTCGGGAGATGACGGCGAGCAATTAGGTATCGTCAGCTTGGCAGAAGCCATGCGCATGGCGGAAGAGCGCGAAGTTGATCTGGTCGAAATCGCACCGAATGCGGTTCCGCCTGTGTGTCGCTTGATGGACTACGGCAAGTTCAAGTACCGCGAGAGCAAGAAGCGGCATGAACAAAAGCTGAAGGTCAAGCAGGTCCAGATCAAGGAAGTCAAGTTCCGTCCCGGTACCGACGAGAACGATTACCAGGTCAAGCTGCGTAACGTGACGCGCTTTCTTGAAGAAGGCGATAAAGCGAAGATTACGCTGCGTTTCCGGGGGCGCGAGATGGCCCACCAGGAAATCGGTATGGCCCAGTTGAAGCGGATCGAGACCGACTTGGTCGATCTGGCGGTGGTCGAGCAGTTTCCCAAGCTCGAAGGTCGTCAGATGATCATGATGCTGGCGCCGAAGAAGAAGATCTGATCGTTGATCTGATGGTTTAAAGGGGTGGTGACAAGCCCCGGTAGCTTGCTGCCAACTTGTCGCAAAAGCGAGGTAGTGGGCATTAAGTGCCGCAGCAATGCGGCCACCCACCGCCGAATATAACTCTAGGCAACAACGGAGTACGTCATGCCGAAGATGAAGACCAAATCGAGCGCCAAGAAGCGCTTGAAGGTGTTGGGTAATGGCGGCGTCAAGCGCAGCAAAGCGTTCAAGCGCCACATCCTGACCAAGAAGACCACCAAGAACAAGCGCCAGCTGCGCGGCACGACCATGGTCCACCCGACCAATATGGCTTCCGTGCGTGCAATGCTGCCGTACGCTTAATCTTCTCGGAAAGGAATAAACCATGCCTCGCGTCAAACGTGGTGTAACAGCCCGCGCTCGCCACAAGAAGGTCTTGGCTCTGGCCAAGGGCTATCGTGGTCGCCGGAAAAATGTCTACCGTATCGCCAAACAGGCGGTAATGAAGGCCGGTCAATACGCATACCGTGACCGTCGTCAACGGAAGCGTCAATTCCGTCAACTCTGGATCACCCGTATCAATGCGGCTGCCCGTGAGTGCGGTTTGAGCTACAGCAAGTTCATGAACGGCCTCAAGCGCGCCGCGATCAATGTCGACCGTAAGGTTCTGGCTGATCTGGCTGTGTTTGATAAGGCTGCGTTTGCGCACATCGTTGCGCAAGCGAAGGCCAGCCTCGCGGCCTGAGCTTCTGGTAGTTAAGAAGGGAGGCGCTAGCCTCCCTTTTTTTATCGGCCACTGAAATGGTGGTCTGTTAGCAATGCTGGCCATGAGTTTTCCATGGGGAGAGTTCATCGCCAGCCTTGATAAGGAGCGATGCAGTATGAGCAACGTCCAAGCCATTCTTGAAGAAGGCATTGCGGCCCTGGCAGCAACCAGCGATCCGGTAGAGCTGGAGAATGTTAAAGCACGCTACCTGGGTAAATCCGGCGCATTGACTGAGCTGCTCAAACAACTGGGCGCACTGCCGGCCGAGGAGAAGCGCAGCCAGGGCGCGGCGATCAATCAGGCCAAACAGGCATTCGAGCAGGCATTGCAAGGCCGTCGCGATGCCTTGGCTGCGTCGCAACTTGCGGCCCAGCTGGCGGCGGAAGCGCTCGATGTCACCTTGCCCGGTCGCGGTGATGGCGTCGGCGGTCTGCATCCGGTTACTCTGGTCAAAGAGCGGATCGTCTCGCTATTTCAGTCAATGGGATTCGAAGTGGCCGATGGCCCGGAAATCGAAAGCGACTGGCACAACTTCGAAGCGCTGAATATCCCTAAGGATCACCCGGCGCGCGCCATGCACGACACCTTCTATGTGGAAGGCGGCGAGGTCCTGCGCACCCATACCAGCCCGATCCAGGTGCGCTATATGCTGGATCACCAGCCACCGATCAAGATCGTCGCGCCAGGGCGTGTGTACCGGGTGGACTCGGACGCGACTCACTCGCCGATGTTCCACCAGATGGAAGGCCTGTGGGTGGCCGAAGGGGTCAGTTTTGCTGACTTGAAGGCCACCTTGATCGACTTCCTGCGCCGGTTTTTCGAGCGCGATGATCTGCAAGTGCGCTTTCGTCCTTCCTTTTTCCCGTTTACCGAGCCATCGGCCGAAGTCGATGTGTTGGGTGAGCGCGGCTGGCTGGAAGTAGGTGGCTGTGGTGTAGTGCATCCCAATGTGTTGCGCAATGTCGGTATTGATCCGGAGCGTTACACCGGCTTTGCCTTCGGCATCGGCCTCGATCGCTTCGCCATGCTGTATTACGGCGTCAATGACCTGCGTCTGTTCTTCGAGAACGACCTGACCTTCCTGCGGCAATTTCGCTAGACCAAACCGGTAAGGCACCCGCAGCGCGGGTGTGGATGATGTCGTCGGCCACGGCCGACCTACAAGCTACAAGGGAAATCGTCATGAAATTCTCCGAATCTTGGCTGCGCGAGCTGGTGAATCCTCCCCTCGACAATGCTCAGCTGGCTGATTTGCTGACCATGGCCGGACTGGAAGTTGAAGAAAACGACGCGGCCGCACCGGCGTTCGACGGTGTTGTCGTTGCGCAGGTACTGGAAGTGCGTCGCCATGAGAATGCCGAAAAGCTGAATGTATGCAAGGTGGACGCCGGCCTTGGTGGCGAGCCCTTGCAGATTGTCTGCGGCGCACCGAATGTGGCAGTCGGGGTAAAGGTGCCCTGTGCGCTGGTTGGCGCCAATCTGCCGGGTGACTTCAAAATCAAGGAAGCCAAGCTGCGTGGCGTCGAGTCATTCGGCATGCTGTGTTCGGCGCGCGAGCTGGGGGTTAGTGAAGACAGTGATGGCCTGTTGCTGCTGCCAGCCGATGCGCCGGTTGGCGTGTCGTTCCGCGACTACTACCAGCTCGACGACCGCATTCTCACCCTCAAGCTGACGCCGAACCGCGCCGATTGCCTGAGCCTTACCGGCATTGCCCGCGAAGTGGCGGCTCTTACCGGTCAGGCCGTGAATCCCGTGGCCATCGATCCCGTCATGTCGGTGCATGATGAAAAGCGCCAGGTGCGCCTGGAAGCTGGTGATGCCTGCTCGCGTTATGCCGGTCGGGTCATCAAACAGGTCAATGCAGCGGCGGCAACCCCGGTCTGGATGAAGCGCAAGCTGGAGCGTAGCGGTCTGCGCTCGATTTCGGCCTTGGTCGATATCACCAACTATGTGCTGCTTGAACTTGGCCAGCCCATGCATGCCTTCGATCATGGCAAGCTCAATGGCGATGTTCTCGTGCGCTTTGCAGCGCAAGGCGAGCAACTGGCCTTGCTCAATGGCAAGACCATTACCCTGACGACCGATATGCTGGTGATCGCCGACCAGAACGGCCCGCTGGCCCTGGCCGGCATCATGGGGGGCGAAGCCAGTGCGGTGGTGGTAGGCCAGACGCAGGACGTCTTCCTGGAGTCGGCCTTCTTCGCCCCGGAAGTGATCGCAGGCAAAGGCCGTCGCCTTGGCTTTTCATCCGATTCCAGCCACCGCTATGAACGCGGCGTGGACTTCGCCAACTGTGTCGCCGCGCTGGAGCGCGCCACCGCCTTGGTACTGGCTATTTGTGGTGGTCAGCCAGGACCGCTTACCCAAGCAGAATCGACCTTGCCGGCGCGCCCGGCAGTGGCATTGCGTGTGACTCGGGTGGCGCGCGTATTGGGCGTAGCGCTCGATGGCGATACAGTCACCAATATGCTGCGAAAGCTTGGCCTCGCGGTAGCAGGGCAGGGCGATACGCTGATGGTCACCCCGCCAAGCTATCGCTTTGATATTGCCCGCGAAGAAGACCTGATCGAGGAGGTCGCGCGGCTCTACGGCTACGACAATGTACCGACACGGCCGCCCGTGGCAGAGCAGGCCATGCTCAAGCAAGATGGCAAGCGTCGCCCGACCTTTGCAATCAAGCAAGCACTGGCTGCGCGCGACTATCAGGAGATCGTCAGCTATGCCTTTGTCGAGGCGCGCTGGGAAGCCGATTTTGCCGGCAATGACAGCCCCATCCGCTTGCAGAATCCGATTGCCAGCCAGATGAGCGTGATGCGCTCGACGCTGATTGGCGGCCTGATTCATACCTTGATCGGCAATCTGAATCGCAAACACGATCGCGTGCGCCTGTTTGAAGTGGCGCGTGTGTTTCATGGCGTGGCTGCCGATCAGCAGCCGGAAAAGATTGCAGCACTGGCCTATGGCCCAAAACGTGCCGAACAATGGGGCGCCAAGGGTGAGCGTGTCGATTTCTATGACTTGAAGGCTGATCTGGAAGCTTTGCTGGCGCCGCGTACTGCCCGCTTCGCCAAGGTCGAGCATCCGGCATTGCACCCGGGCCGCAGCGCAAGTGTCTGGGTCGATGGCAAGCATGTCGGCGTCATTGGTGAGTTGCACCCGAAGTGGACCCAGGCCTATGAATTACCGGCTTCTCCCTTGCTGTTTGAAATGGATCTGGCGGCACTGACCGAGCGTGATCTGGTGAAGTCGGCGGCGGTTTCCAAATTCCAGCCAGTGCGCCGCGATCTGGCCTTTGTTGTTGATGATGCAGTGCAATATCAGGACGTCATCGACGCCATGTCGAGTGCCAATCAGGCCCATGTTTTGTCGGTGGAAGGCTTCGATGTCTACCGTGGCAAGGGGGTGCCCGAGGGGAAAAAGAGCCTTGCATTCAAGGTGATATTGCAAGATACTCAGAAAACGCTTTCGGACGCCGAGATTGAAACGGCCGTCTCCCAGCTCGTTGCCGCGCTGCAAAAGCGCATCGATGCCCAGCTCCGCGCTTAGGCCAATATCGCAACGAAACACGTAGCAAAGAACCAAGAAACATGACCCTGACCAAAGCTGAACTCGCCGACCTGTTGTTTGACAAGGTCGGCCTCAACAAGCGCGAGGCCAAGGACATGGTGGAAGCCTTTTTCGAGGAAATCCGCCAGTCACTGGAAGCCGGCGATAGTGTAAAACTCTCTGGATTCGGAAATTTTCAGCTGCGCGACAAGCCGCAGCGCCCGGGACGCAATCCCAAAACCGGCGAAGAAATCCCCATCTCCGCACGCCGCGTGGTCACGTTCCACGCTAGCCAGAAACTGAAGGGTATGGTGGAAGCAAACAATGCAGACGGAAAGCTCGTCGCTCAAGCCTGAGCCCCTGCCTCCCATCCCGGCAAAGCGCTACTTCACCATTGGTGAGGTGAGCGAGCTATGTGCGGTCAAGCCGCATGTGCTGCGCTATTGGGAGCAGGAGTTCACCCAGCTGCGCCCGGTAAAGCGGCGCGGCAATCGTCGCTACTACCAGCACCATGAGGTGCTGCTGGTGCGGCGCATCCGCACCCTGCTGTATGACGAAGGCTTTACCATCAGCGGCGCGCGCAACAAGCTCGAGCATCTGGCGCTGGATGCGGCCGAACATGGCGGCGCCGAGGCAGTCATGGCTGCGATGATCGAGCCCGAGCCAGCGCTGGCCTTGGTCGATACCCAGAAGCTGCGCAGCGAGTTAATGGCGCTGCGCGATTTTCTGGATGCCTGAGCGCTTGCCAGGCAAGGAAAGTCGGGTATAATCCGGCCTCCTTCGAGTCGGAGCGTGGCGCAGCCTGGTAGCGCACCTGCATGGGGTGCAGGGGGTCGGAGGTTCGAATCCTCTCGCTCCGACCAAAAGATACAAGGGCTTACAGATTTTTGTCTGTAAGCCCTTTTCTCATTTCTGGTCTGAAGTTTGCCGACGCCCCACGGCGTAATGCGCCGGGCATGCTGTAACGCTTGCCCATATCAAGCAATATGAGCCAGCTTGATCCGCTATGGCGCTGGTCAACGCTTCAATACCCGATCGAGAAAAGCCAGCAATCGATCAAGGCTGGTTTTGCCCGACCAGCTTTCTGCGGGCATGCCGTGGCCTGCGCCCTGGTGGATCTGGATGGTGTTATCGATGCCCTGTGCGGAAAGTGCGGCTGCCAGCAGCTGGGACTGCGCTGCTGGCACATTGCAGTCGACGCTTCCATGTTCGATCAGAAACGGTGGCGTCGCGGCCGAAACATAGCTGATCGGGTTTGCATCCTGTACGAGTGCCGTACTACCGCTTGAGCCAATGGCAATGCCCAGAAAGCGCGATTCCGGTGAAGCTGCCGTATTGTGGCTGATAAAACTGGCGGCGCAGCCCTGTGCACTGAGTGCGCTATCCATCTGGGCAAAGTCGGTCGGCCCGAACCAGTCGACAACGGCTTGTACCACGCTGGAGACATCCGGGTTACCCAGCTTCGCGTCATCCCATATCACCGTGCCATTGCGGGAGGTCTTGCTCCCGCCCGTGGTACCCAGCATGGCGGCGATATTGCCACCGGCCGATTGGCCGAAGCTGGCGAAGCGCTTGGGGTCAAGATGATATTGGTTCGCGTTTGCGCGCAAAAAGCGCACCGCCGCCTTGGCATCTTGTATGGCGGCAGGAAACACCGCTTCGCCGGAGAGGCGATAGTTGATGGTGGCGACTGCATAGCCAGCAGCCAGAAGTCGGGCCAGTACCGCGCTGTCCAGCATGGCCTTGTCGCCTCCGAGGAAGGCGCCGCCATGGATATTGATCACCAAGGGGAAAGGACCGCTGCCAGCGGGCAGGTACAAGTCAAGGACTTGTGCCGGCGAGCTGGCGGCATAGGCGAGATTGGCGTGGCTGGCGGCAGGCAGGGTGTAGGCAAGCGCGAATTTGCCCTTGAGCATGTCCTGGCTGTTGGCGCCATAACCTGCATACACTGTGGTACCTGCCATGCCGCGCGTGTCGATGCCACTGAATGCAGGGATGGATACGCCAGCGCCCATCGCGCCGTTGGCTGAAAACGTCACTGTGCCGATATCGGGTAGCTTGTCGGTGTCCTGTACAACTTGCCAGGCGTGATTGCTGACGGTGCCGCTTGCTGCGAACAGCTGATTGCCAGCGACGGCTGCCAGATACAGATTGGCTGATTTCCCCGCATCTTCAGTGTTGGGCGACAGCGACACGGTCAAGGTTTGCTGTTCGCTGCTGCCACTGCTGCTGGCGGAAACCACCATGTCTGCCTGTACGGCGAATGTGGCCAGCAGTGCCAGGCTGGAGATAGCCCATGGCAGGCTCCGTCTGGAGCTATAGGGGCTGGGAAGCGGATGTGGATTGAACGGAGACATGGCTTTCCTTTCTGGAATCAATTTGCCGGGTGGGAAGTGATGGCTGAGTCGAGCAAGGCCGGCTTGGCGGTTCAACGCCTTGCCTGACTGCGCATCATTTCCGCTGAGTCAGGCAGATGTCAGCTGACTGCCTGCTAGCTTACGAATGCCATGTCTTGGTGTTTTGTCGGGTATGTATCGGACTTGATACATTGCTGCGCAAAAGCCGATACAGGCGCACCCCATACTGGGAGCATGGTGAGCAGAACAGGCGAGGAAACCGTGAATCAGATGAGCGATCCGCTACATGTATTGGTGGTTGATGACGATGTCGAAATTCGCGAGCTGCTGGCCGATTACCTGCAGCGTTTCGGCTGGTCGGTGACGGTTGCCGCCGACGCGCCATCGCTTGACACTGCGCTGGAGAGTCATCGCTACGATGTGATGGTGCTCGATCTGATGCTGCCCGGAGAAGATGGTCTATCCGTGTGTCGCCGCATTCGCAGCAAATCGTCCATGCCCATCGTGATGCTCACGGCGCGCGGTGGTGTGATGGATCGCATCGTTGGACTCGAGCTGGGGGCCGATGACTATGTTCCCAAGCCGTTCGAGCCACGCGAGCTGGTCGCGCGCATCCAGGCGGTGCTGCGCCGAACGCAGGCTCCACGGGGCGAATACAGCGAGCCCGATGCCGACGTGCTTTGCTTTGAAGGCTGGCAAATCAACCGCCACCTGCGGCAGCTGATGTCGCCTGCGCGCTTGCTTGTGCCCTTATCCAATGCGGAGTTTCGCCTGCTTTGGGCATTTATCGAGCGCCCACGGCAAATCCTGACACGCGACCAGCTGCTTGATGCTGCCCGTGGCCGCAGCGCCGAAGCATTTGATCGCAGTATCGACTTGCTGGTGTCGCGCCTGAGGCAAAAGCTGGCCGATGACCCGAAAGAGCCAAAGCTGATCAAAACCGTGCGTGGCGAAGGATATATCTTTGATACCAAGGTGCAGCGATGAGATGGCGCCCGCCGGATACGATCTTCGCCCGATTGGCGATCTTGCTGGTGCTGGCATTTATGGTCAGCCAGCTCTTGATCTGGCTGGCGTTTGCCACCGGATTCGGACATGGCCTGCCGCCAATTGCCGTGTCGGCTCGCACCGCGCCGCCGATTCCCTGGCGCGAAATACTCATCGACCAATGCATCACGCTTGCCTGTGTGCTGGTGGCAATATTCGTCGGGGCAAAGTGGATCGCCGCACCAATACGCCAACTTGCCCGCGAAGCGATGCGGGTTCGCCATGATCTAGCCGCTGGCCCCCTGGCTGAACATGGGCCGCTGGAAACACGCCAGGCTGCCGAGGTGATGAATCGGCTACGGGAGCGCGTGTTGCGGCAAATCACCGAGCGCCAGCATTTTCTTGCTGCAATATCCCATGATCTGCGCACACCGCTGACGCGCATCCGCCTGCGGACGGAATTGATGTCGCCGCCCGCCCTCCAGGAAAAGACGCGCAAGGACATTGTCGAGATGACCGAAATGCTGGATCAAGCGCTGGACTTTCTGCGTGGCGAGCGCCTGCTCGAAACGAAGCAGTGGCTCGATATTCAGGCCTTGATCGAGACCATTGCCGAAGACTTGCGGGAGTGCGGTCAAGCAGTCAGCTGCTTTGGCCAGGCGGCTCCGTTTCTCGGCTATCCGCTGGCGCTGAAGCGCTGTATCGAGAATATCGTCGGCAATGCCATCCGCTACGGCGAGGCCGCCAGCATTGCCTTGGTGGACACGGGTAATGAGCTTTGTATCGAAGTGGTGGATCAGGGGCCGGGTATTCCGGATGCCTATATGGAGGCCGTGCTGGAGCCCTTTATCCGGCTGGAGACGTCGCGCAGCCGTGAGCGGGGCGGGGTCGGGCTGGGCCTGGCCATCGCGCGCGAAGTGGCCGAGCAGCACGAAGGTCGACTGATCTTGCGCAATGGCGAGGCGCGCGGACTGCATGTGATCATCGCCTTGCCGCGCCGGTTCGACTACCAGGATGCACTGATGTCGGGCGTGTATTAATGATGCATGCTGGTGCATGATTCAGGCCGGATGCGGAATTCATCGGGCAATGTCGAAACACTCATCGTGTTTATTCGCAAAAATAAAACGCCGAACTGTATGTTGCTTGACGGGTGGCAGGCCTGGAGACACTATGTGTCAGACCGCAATTCAACGCTTGCATTGCCATTAAATGGCCAATCACGCTGAAAGCGTGTGCGGTTCGGGAATGATTCATTCTTTCGGAGTGGGCTGAAGAATGGCAAATCAGGTGGCAAAGCAAGATCATCCGTATGCGAATCTGCCTGGATCCAGATTCTGGAAGCAGGCAGTGGATGATTTTGCACGGGGCAAGATACTTGATTTGTGGCGGCCGAAATACCTCATATCACGTACCGACAGAATCATCACGGCCGGTTCTTGCTTTGCGCAGCATATCAGCCGTCATTTGAGCGAAGCCGGTTTTGACTGGCTGGCCGGTGAAGCCGCTCCTGCCGGGCTCGGTAGCGAACAGGCCAGGCTGCAAGGCTATGGCGTGTTTTCATTCCGGACCGGAAATATCTACACATCGGCATTGCTGAAGCAATGGGTATTCATGGCGCTGGGTCTGGTCAGCTGTGTGCCAGAGCCATTTTACGATGGCATGAGATATTACGACCCGCTGCGCCCTGGTATTCCCTCCGAAGGCTATGCATCGCTTGAGGAATTGAATCATGCGCGCACGATTACCCTGCAATCGATCCGCTCGGTAATTACTGATGCAACGCTGTTCATTTTCACGCTGGGCTTGACCGAATATTGGTCCCATATCGATGGCTATGTTTTTCCGTCTTGCCCCGGTACCATCAAGGGCGTGTTTGATCCGGGCAAGCATCGGTTCAATAATCAGCAGTATCCGCAAATCGTTGAAGATCTGGTACAAACATTCGATGCCATACGAAAGATCAACCCGCGCATTCGCTTCCTGCTGACCGTATCCCCCGTACCATTGACCGCAACAGCGAGCGAACATCATGTGCTGTCTGCATCCACGCTGTCCAAATCCATATTGCGCAGTGTGGCTGGCTATCTTGCCGGACAATATGACGATATTGACTACTTCCCATCCTATGAATTGATTACGACCTCACTGAATCAGGGTAAATTCTTTGAGGCGAATTTCCGCTCGGTGAATGAGCAAGGCGTTCGCTTTGTCATGCGGCACTTCGAGGAAGCTATTGCCGGCTCATCGATACCGTTGGGTGAGACAAAAGGTGTTATTTCACCATTTGCCTCGATTCCTGCAAGCCCGCTTGCCAGCGATGCCATCTGCGAAGATGCCATTCTCGAGCAGTGGGCCAGGCCGCAAACCATGCATATGAATGGCAAGCCGGCCATTGTCTTGCTGGGTGATTCACATATGAGTCGCTTGGCTGATCAATTCGGGAATATCGGCGTTCCGGTATTCGGTGGTGGGATCATGGGCGGCTCACCCTGGCATTTTTGCGAGTTCGATACGGATTCAAGTCGCTTTTTCATTGCGCGCGACAAAAGCCATGACCAGCGCTGGCGTGCGATCTACGATTATATTAAAATCTATGTGCCAAGCAAGGCGGGTGGGCGGTTGACCATGCTCACCAATATCGGTTCCCAAGCCCATATCATGCATGAACATTTTTTTAATTATCTCAAGACTAAATATGGCGACGGGCCCTGGAATATTAGCTTCGATGAGTTGAAAGTAGTGGTGGACCAAACGCGGGCGCCGCAGTTTGATATTGTTAAACGTATGGTCAAGGCGGGGCATCGGGTGCTGTGGGTTGGCGATCCGCCGGCGCAGCGCTTTGATGAAGTTTTCTTTATGGCAGTGAATACCTTTCTGTGCGAGCTTTTCCAAGGCTCGGGAGCGACAGTATTCAATGCGCATGATTGGGTGAAAAAGCGCGGCGGCTGGCAGGAGAAATATCACTCCGCCGGTGTCGACCCGGTCAGCGGCAAGGCAGACCAGGTACACGGCTCGGATGCCTATTACCGTGATCTGGCCCTGGCGATTGCAGACCGCATCAAGATCATGAATCGCCGCTGAGCGCGCCGCCGCCAGGGCGACGCGCGCTTGCTGATCTTGCTGGTCTGCCGCGCGTCTATTGCTGCGCCAGAAATGCAATGCCGGTTCGCTCTACCAATTCCTCATAGCTGATCGGCTTCTCCATCCTGGCATCGTTGCGGTTGGCCACCCAGTAAGCCCAGCTTTTTTGCCGGGCCGGGTCATACACCAGCTTGAACAGATAGTCCGGCACCCATACCCGCTTGACTGCCGCATCGGCGCTCTGGCCTTGCGTGTACACCGGTCCGGTAATCACATACACCTCGCTGCCGGTACGTTGCACATACTGGCGCACCGCTTTTTCCACCGATTTGGCCCATATGCCGCGATTATTGTCGGGCGCCTGCGGCACCATATTGGCCAGGCTGAAGCTCTGTGCCATGGCGCGTGCGGTGGGCATATCACCGGCGGGGGCGAGGTGGCCGCGGTCGTAGCCGCTGCCCTTGTAGTCATCCAGCTCGGCGCGCTCGGCCGAGGGCAGGCGCGCATCGGCAAAGAAGCGGTTGGTGCGCACTTCGTCCTGGGCATCGGTCAGGCTGGCCGGCGTGAGATGCTGGGCGACATAGATCGGTGTGCGGGTCAGGCCGGAGTGGTAGACGGCAAACGCGTCGTAGCACAGGGCGCTGGGCTTGAGGCGCCCCGGTTCAGCGATGGCCGGGGCGATGCCGCGATAGAAGAACTGCGGGCATTGGGCGAAATTGGCGGATTTGGCTGTTTGGTAGCTGGCGCGAGTAAGTTGTCCGGCGGGCTTGTGTTGCTGCGCCAGCATTGGTGCTTGGGTGGTGAGGGCGTGGGCGAGTTTGGTGTCGAGTTTGAAATGATGGAGCAGGATGGCCGTGCTTGCGGCCACCACCAGGGTAGTCTTCAGGGACATGCAGTTTCCGGTTGAAAGATCGATAGGCAAGGCGCGGCGCGCATCATACCGGCTGAAAAGGCCAGTGGGCATGCGGACGTGCACTTGCTGGGCTATCGTGCCGGTGGGAAGGGTAACGGTGGAGGCGGCTTGCCCGATCGGCCATGACTGCCGGCGCGACTGGTTGGCGCAGGCAAGAGACGAGAGCATTCATGAGTCTGTTGATTGATCTGGCTTCCGGCCGGAAGCTGCGTGTTGGTGATGCGCTGCGTGATGAGTTGGGGCGCCAGTGGGAAGTGCTGGGCTGGACTGACGATGGCGAGGTGTTTGTGCGCTTGCGTGCGGCCGAAAGTGCGGTGCTGCGCTTTGATATCGATCGCTTCGGCCTGGTGATCCAGGAGCTGGTGCCCGGCGTGGGCTAGCCGCCTTGGCTGCCGATGTCGAGACGCCTGCGCCATGCAGCTCGGCCAACTGGCACAATGGCGCCCGCCGCAAGCCAACCCGTCCGGAAATCCTTGTTCATGCATGTCGCCGCCCAGCCCAATTCCCAACAGCAAGCCATTATCGACAGCCAGGCGGCCAGCTTGTTTGTCGATGCCGGCGCCGGTAGCGGCAAGACCACGCTGATCGCCCATCTGGCTATGCATCATGTGCAGCGCGGCGTGGCGGTGGACAAGATCGGGCTGTTTACCGTGTCGCGCAATGCGGCCAGCCATCTGAACAATCTGCTGCAGGCGATGGAGCAGCGCCATGGCCTGTCCCTGCCGCGGGCAGTTACCCTGCATTCGCTATGCGGCAGCCTGCTGTGGCGGGCGCAGCGGCTCAAGCTGGTGTGGGGGGCGGAAGAGGGTTTGCTGCAGAGCGATGATCCGCAGCTGTCTGCCTTGCTGACTCAAGCCATCGAGGCGATGGTGGCGCGCTACCAGGAGTCAAGCGAGGCGGCCGAGCTGGATTTTCCAATCGCCAGCCCCGGCAATCTGCAAGCACTGTATGAAGCAATCGCCATGGTGAAAGGCCAGCGGCTGATCGACTTTGCCGAGGCGCTGGCTGCCGGGCGCGATCTGGATCTGTTCGACCTGGCAGTGCGTGCCGGCCAGCCCGCCACCTTGCTGGCCTGTATGCTGGAATTCGAACGCCTGCGCGAGCGGCGCCAGCTGCGCACCTATGCCGATCTGGTCAACGAGGTGATCGATCTGGCGCACAGCTCGCCACGGGCCAAGGGGCTGTTCGCCAGCTTCGAGGTGGTGGCGGTGGACGAAGCGAACGATCTCAGCACCGCCTTGTTGCAAGCGGCCTTGCTGGCACGCGCTAAAACCGGCCGACTGGTGCTGGTGGGCGATCGCAACCAATGCGTGCAGCAGGCGCGCGGCGCCCATTCCTCGGTATTGGGCGCCGTGGTGCGCAAGGCCTTGCCCGATATCGTGGAAATGCCGCTCAGCGTTTGCTATCGCTTTGCCGCCAATCTGGGCCGGCGCCTGTTGCTGCTGCCAATGTTGCAAGGTGGTAGCAAGAAGGCCAGCGCCAGTGTCGATCACAAGACCACCATCCGCCTGCACCAGATTGTTGCGGCGGCCGAGATTGCCGATCTGGCGCTGACCTTGCGTAGCAAGCATCCCGAGCAAGCGCTGGCGGTCCTGTATCGCAGCCGTGGCGAAGCGTTCGAATTCGAGCGGGCGATGATCGACGCCGGCAAGCCCTACCAGATGCTTGGCCATCTGTCCTTGCCGGCCGAGCGGATGTTTCGCGGCGGTGTCGGCCTGATGGCGGCGCCGGTGGGCCTCCTGGACGAGCTGGCGCCACGCCTGCGCCTGGATCTGGCGGTGCAGGCAGTGCAAGCCCTGCTGCCGGAATGGCAGGACGCGTTGGCGCAAGCCTTCAAGGATTGCTACCCGGCCGATGCCCATATTCCGCGCAGCGGCCTCGAGTGCCTGCGCCAGGCGATGGAGGCCGCCACCCTCAAGCTGCCAGAAACCGCCCGCGTAAACGATCGCCTCAACCGCCTGCGCGAGCATCTGCAATGGCGTGAGGGCGAAGCGGGCCGCTCGGCCAGCCCGGCCGACATTCTGCTTGATCTGCCCCTGCGTGACTGGGCGCGTGCCGATTTGCTGGATGCCGATGAGCGGGCGCTGGTCGAGGCGATTCTCGGTGAGGTATTCAGCGAGCGCTTTGCCCATGGCGGCAGCGTCAAGGCGCTGGTGGGCTTTGTGCAGCGCGCCGAGAAGGCAAATGTTTCTGCCACCCGCCGCAGCGCCGGTGCCGGCCTGGTACTCAGCACCTTTTTGCGCGCCAAGGGCCGCGAATTCGATACGGTGATCCTGGGCGACGCCTCATCCGACCGCCTGCCCTTGCCGGTGCAGGCTGAAGACCTGCTCAGCGACCCGGGCGAGCGCCTGCGGGCGGAACACAATCTGTTCTATGTGGCGATTACCCGCACCCGCGAAGCCTTGCATATTGCCTATCGCGAGCCGGCCGGCCCGTGCGAGTGGGTGGCGCGCCTGCTCAAGCTGCCGCTGCCGGCAACAAGCGTGGTGGCGGCACCGCCGGCCGACCCGCTCGCCGTCGAGCCTGCGCCCACCAAAACGCCTCCCCCGCGCAAGGGCGAAGGCTTTGCTGCATTTCGCGACTTTGCCGAGCGCATGCGCAGCGACGGCTGATGCGGCGGATGCCTGGGCTGGGCAAGGGCTGAAACGCCAAAAGTCTGTAGACACAGAGGACACTGAGAGCACAGAGCACACAGAGGTAAAGCGTGAGGGGGGCCGTTTTTCTTTGAACCTGAACGAAGAGCGTTGAGCAGCAACGCTTGGATAGTTAAATGGGGAAGGGGACGCACCGGGGCACAATGCAAGCCCAATTCCCCTTGGGTTTTCTCAGTGTGCTCTGTGTTCTCAGTGCCCTCTGTGTCTACAGGTTTTGGGTTTTCCCATGTGCGGTAGGGAGGCCTTGGCCCCCGATTGCTTGCAAACGGACTGGCTATCGGGCCAATTTGGCGCTGAGCGGCGGTCGCTGCGTATATCGGCTTTGTGAGACGTGGTATCGATCTTCCCAGTGTTTGGGACCATCTGACCGGGCAGATCTTTCTGGGCTCGTCACGATTTGTCGAGCGCATGACTGCACCGGTCAATAGCCAGCAACCGCAGGAGATCCCTCGCGTGCAACGCCGCCCCATTGCAGGCGTATCTGAGCCACGCCAACCGAAAGCAAGGTATGGTGGAGGCTTACCGTACGGGGGACTACACCATGCAAGAGATAGCGAACTGCTTTGGCGTTCACTATGCGATACATCAACGCGTACGCGAAGAAGGTTTGTCCGGAGACGCCGCCAAGCAGCGGGAGATTGAAATTGCTGCTCATCAGAACGAGATACGCATTACTGAAATTCGGCAGGAAATCAATACGGAAGAGGGTGGTGCGGCAAAGGTGAGTGAGGATGGTGTGCTCGAAGCCAATCCACATTCAGTGTGTTTTGAGGAAGACACGCTTGTACATACAGATTTTGGGTTGTGTGAAATCAAATGCATCACACCTGGTGTTAAAGTACTTTCTCGCTGCGAAAAAATAGGTGCGATGGAATACAAGGAGGTATTGCGTGTTTTTATGCATGAAGATCGTGAAGTTTATTCTATTCTAATAGCTTTGGTCGACCCTGAGACTGGTCAAGAGTATTATTTGCGAATTATTGCGACAGGCGATCACCCATTCTATGTGCCGAATGTAGGGTGGGTGGCGCTGAAGGATTTGCAGTGTGGGCAATTGTTGATTTGTATGGATGGAAGGTCCTCAGTGGTCTTGGAGGTTAAGCTCAAGAGCTTTACGGCAGACGTATACAACCTTGAAGTTGCAGATTTTCATACCTACTTTGTTGGGAATGATGGCATTTGGGTACATAATGACTGTCACCCTGACTGGTCTGTGCTACCTGAGCAAGCCAACGCGTCGAAGGAGCTGCTTGGAGATATTTCGGTTGAAATCGGCAATCCGGCTAGGGATGCAATTTCAATGAAGGAGAAAGCGATTTCTGAGATTATGATTTCGCGCGACGTTGAGGTCGTTATGTCGTCTAACGGCAATAAATCCCCTCTTTCGAGGTCTGGGGGTGCCTCTCCAGACTGTTTGCTAAATGGTAGAACTGCCGATTGCTATGCTTTGGAGAGCACAAGTACCAATCTGGTAAAGATGAGGAATAAGTTAATTCCCAAGACGGAAAATCAATCGTCCGATATTGTTCTTGGTCTGGCTGGGAATGAAGTCATTGCTAAAAATGGTTACTGACTGGTTTGATGCTAACAAAATCGATACGCTTGGCAGATTGTATATTGTCACTAAAAGACAAGGCGAGCCGGCGCGTGTAGTGGTAAGGGATTTTCCGCCTGTCTATGGCGAGGATGAAAATTTGCTTAATGGTCCAATATGCGGACTGCAAGTTGGTCTTTAAGGCTACATAAAAATAAGATTTATATGGTTGTAAAAAGACTTGAAAAAACAACCGGAAAAGGATGGGGTGGCCGAACAAAGCACTTGGAAGTGAGCCCCGGCGAAGGTTTTTTAAGTAACTACTTACCTGACTTGGATATAGGTGCTTCACTTCCGACTGCCAAGCAACTCTGGCTTGCTGCCGGC
>NZ_JAYRLZ010000280.1:0-5371 GCF_041904975.1 Chitinimonas sp.
ATCTGCCTTGCGCGTCGGTGAATCGGCATAGCGTCAGGCTGTGACCATTGCGCAAGTGCTCAAGCAAGTCGATGGGCAGGTGTTTGCTCATCCAGCGGTAGTGCGCTTCCAGCCATTGCATGCGCTGCGCTGTTTCCACCGAGCATGCCAGATAGGGGCGCAATGGTTTTATCAGCAGTGTCGGGTCGGCATCTAGCCAGGCTGCCAGCGCTGCATCGCTATGCAGCAAGTCGGCCCAGTACCGGGCAAGCCGATACTGCCGGCTTGCCCTTGCTACAAACGTCCAGAATTGCCTCCCTGCGTGTGCTTGCCGTGATGTGGCAAGGCGCCGTGCGGCAAGAAGCAGGGGGTGCACTGCTCGCTCAGAAGGTGTAGGCCACCGCCGCTGATATCGAGGTCTGGGTGCGACGCTCGGTAATCGGGCTGGCTGCGGCATCACCTTGCAGGCGGCTGACGGTTACGGCGGGATTGATCGACCAATGCTTGTCCAGCTGCCATGCCAGTGCCAGGCCGAGATCAACGCTTTTCACGCCGGCTTTGGCCTCGAAGGCGCGGTAGGCGCTACGAGCTGCCTGCTGGCGACTCACGCCGAAATAGGCGCCCATATACTTGCTGTCGGCCCAGTTGATACTGGCAGATGGCGTCAGGGTAAGGTCTTCACGCAAGGGAATCGGCAGGCTGGCGCCCAGCTGCATGGTCAGACCCTTGTGATGGCTGGTCGCCTTGGCAATGGAAAAGCTGGCACCGATGCCGCCCACATCGCCGCCGGCAAACAGGCCGATCATCGGGCTTGCCTCCACCTTGCCCAAGCCGCGCAGGCGCTCCGAACCGGGTTTGCCGGCAAGGCCGGAGGGCTTCTTTTCGTCGCGCCCGGCATCGCTGCTGATGGCGATGCCGGCCTGGAATGACTCGCCATCAAAAGGCGCCCAGCTCAAACCTTGGCGACCAAGGCCGAAGGTGCCGTAGTCAGCGGTACGGTAGCTGGCTTCGGCGCCAAGGATGGGCGCGGTATGGCTGGTGCGACTGCCCTCGAAGTCGGCGACACGGGCGGCGCCGGCAATGGTGGTAACCGACCAGCCCAGTGGCGCCTGCTGGTTCTCGGCGGCTTGGGCAGCCATGGAAAACAGGCCAAGCAGGGCTGACAGCAGCAAGCCTGGCGCGATATTGCGGGCTCTATAGCTGGTAGTGCGAGTGGTAGATGCGGCTAGAATGCGGCGTTGACGGTTTTGCATGGGACGACTCCTCGGGAAAAGAGTCGCCACCTTAATGGCCTGATCCTTTAGAGAAGCTGAAGATAGATGGAAATGCCATGCATGTATTGCTGATTGAAGATGATCTGGAGCTGGGTAGCGCCTTGCAAAAGGCCCTCGGCTCCGAAGGATTGACCAGCGAATGGGTGCGGCGCGGCGCAGATGCACCGGCCTATGTGCAGCGCCATCGCTTTGACTGTGTTCTGCTGGATCTGACCCTGCCCGATGCCGATGGACTGGATATCCTGCGCCACTGCCGGCAAAACGGTCTCGATGTGCCGATTATCGTGATTACCGCCAGAACCGCGCTGGATGACCGTCTGGAGGGGCTGGATGGCGGGGCGGATGACTTTATGATCAAGCCCTTTGCCATCGAAGAACTGCTGTCGCGCATCCGCGTGGTGGTGCGTCGCCATAGCCGTCAGGCTGACAACGTCTGGGTGCACGGCCGGCTAAGCATCGATACCGCACGGCACCAGGTCATGGTCGATGGCGGCGAGGTGGCGCTGGCACCACGCGAGTACGCCATCTTGCTGCAGCTGGCGCGCGAGGCGGGTCGCGTCGTTTCCAAGGATGCGCTGGCGCAGTGCCTGCAGCCTTTGGGCGATCCGCTCGACATCAATACGGTGGAAGCGCATATGTCGAATCTGCGCCGCAAGATTGGCGCCGAGCTGGTGCGCACCATCCGTGGCGTCGGTTACGTTCTCCAGACATGATCAGGCCCCTTGAACCTTCGCTGGCACGCCGGATGCTGCTGGCGCTGATCGGTGCCTTTGCCCTCTTGTGCGTGGTTCTGGTGTCTTATGCCTATTACACCAGTCTCGTCGGTCAGGGCAGCGATGCACAGCAAGCTGTAGCTCGCACCGCGCGCGCCATCCTCAAAACTGCCGAGCACTATCAAGCTCCGGCCGCACAGCGTGCGGCTGTCGAGGCCATCGACAGCCTGATTGATTCGACCATTGTCGAGTCCGAGCCGCATCTGCGCGTGTGGATGCGGGTGTGGCAGGCCGATGGCAAGCTGCTGTTTGCATCCCGCCTTGCAGAACAGGAGTTCCAAGCATTTGCTCGCGATAATCAAAGCATGTATTTCATGGTGTATATCCCGGGAGAGACACTGAATATCGAGATGCTTGGGCGCTTCGGCTCGGGACGCTCCAGTTTCATCTGGTTGTTGACCAAAGATATTGCTTTCTATTTGCTGATTGCCTTTCCCATCATCCTGTTACCGATCTGGCTGGCGGTACGTAGCGGTTTGCGACCCTTGAATCGTCTATCTGATCAGTTGGCCCGGCGCGCCGCCGATGATCTGTCGCCAGTGGGCATGACCCTGCCTTACCAGGAACTCAAACCGGTGGTGGCTGCCATCGACGGCGTGTTTGCCAAGCTCAAGCGCAAACTGGTGCAGGAGCAGGCTTTTCTGCATGACGCGGCACATGAACTGAAGACGCCGCTGGCAGTGATTGCCAGCGAGGCGCATGTTCTGGGGCATGCGCAGGAAGGTGCCGACCGTGTGCAAGCCAAACAAGCGCTATTGGCCGCCGTTGAGCGTGCATCGCATGGGGTGTCACAGTTATTGATGCTGGCGCGGATGGAGGCAATATCCGTGCAGCCTACCGCGGCCATTGATCTGGCGGCATTGTTGCGCGAGCGTCTGGCGCACTGGTCGAATCTTGCAGTTGGTCGTGGTATCGAGATCAGTCTCGATGCGCCGGATCATCTGCCGCTGGAGACACGGCTGCCGCCCTGGCAGTCGATCATTGACAATTTGCTCGATAACGCGCTGCGTTACACCCCGCAAGGCAGCGCGGTCGAGGTAAGACTATGCAGCCAGGCACAACAGCTGGTGCTGGAGGTACTGGACGACGGCCCGGGAATTGCCGAAGCGCTGCGTGAGCGGGTATTCGAGCGGTTTTTCCGGGTGCTAGGTAATAATGTGACCGGTGCTGGCCTGGGGCTCGCCATCGTGCGCGAAGCGGCGGAGTCGCTCGGCGGTACGGTAAGTCTGCATGCCGGCGACAACAACCGGGGTTGCCGATTCGTGGTGACAGTGCGCCGCTAACACTACAACGCTAGTCACCCAGCAGCAGGTCGCGTTTTTGGCGTAGCCCTTCCGGCATGGTCAGGGTGGCCCGGTCCCACCCTTCCAACGTCAATACTTTTTCGAGACAGGCTTCAAAGACTGCATGGGCATCGGCCGTGGCTGCGGCGATGGCGCCGTGCACGGCCGGGTCGTTTTCCGGGTCGGCACGGCAATTGGCCTGATAGGCATACAGTTTGCGCAACTGCAGCAATTGGGCGGCGACCTGGGCCGGGCAGGCACACATATACAGCAAGGCTTCATCGGAAATCTGCCGCAGCTCGCTATCGCTGAATTGTTTATTGAACGTCATAGCTTCCCAAGGTAGTACACGGTGGCCGGCCCCGCCAATCAGGCCGGGCCTATCTTGAAGCGGGCAATGGATTGTTCGAGCTGTGTGGCCAGCTCGAACAGTTCCATGCCACTACGGGCCGATTGCTCGGTCGCCGCACTGGTTCGCTCGGTCATCTGGGCAATGCGCTCAACATTGCCTGCCACATCGAGCGCCACGGTCGACTGTTCTGCCAGGGTCTGGGTAATGTCGTTGACGGCCGAGGTCAGTCGATCCGCATCCTGGCGGATGCGCCCCATGGCTTCACCAGCGATGGCGGCAAGCTCCACTCCACGTGCCACCTGGTCCACGCCGGTGGCAATGCCGCCTACCGCCGCCTGGGTGCCATGCTGGATTTGCGAGACGATGGTGGCGATCCGTGTGGTGCTGCTGCTGGTGCGCTCGGCCAGCTTGCGCACTTCGTCGGCCACGACGGCAAAGCCGCGACCGGCCTCGCCGGCGCGGGCTGCCTCGATGGCGGCGTTCAGGGCCAGCAGATTGGTCTGCTCGGCGACATCGCGGATGATATCGACCATGCTGCCGATGGCGCCGGCGTGATCGCCCAGCTGGACTACCGTGTTCGACGCGCTGTGCACGGTGCTGGCGATGGCTTCGATACCGGCAACGGTTTGGGCGACCGCTTCGCCACCTTCTTTGGATAGCTTGGACGAGGCCAGCGATACCGCATGCACATCGCCGGCACTATCGGCGACCACGCCAAAACTCTGGGTTAGTTGCTCGATGGACGCCGCCATGGCGGCCGCTTCATTGCTTTGTTCGCGGGCGCTGGAGGCCAATTCCCCGGCATTGCCGCGAATACGCTCGGCATGGCCGCGCACCGCATGGGCATCCTCGTGTACCTCCCTCAGCATGGCGGATAACTTGCTCTGCATATGCGCCAGGGCCCGTTCCATGGCGCTGATTTCATCGTGGCCCAGCGCAACGATGGCCCGGCTGAAGTCGCCCTCGGACAGCCGCTCGACATGGCTTTCCAATTCGCTCAGTGGTCGTTTCACCCAGCGATTGAGCAAATATACGATGGCCAGCATCAGGATCACCGCAAGGCCAAGGCAGCCTGCCAGCACCAGATTGCGTGCCCAGCGCACATCGGCCAGCACTTCATTGCGATCCT
The DNA here is from genome assembly GCF_041904975.1 of Chitinimonas sp. Lineage (NCBI taxonomy): Bacteria > Pseudomonadati > Pseudomonadota > Betaproteobacteria > Neisseriales > Chitinibacteraceae > Chitinimonas > Chitinimonas sp. The sequence goes on from NZ_JAYRLZ010000280.1 coordinate 4,791, forward strand.
GGCTGGTGACAACCAGCCATTTCGGATCGGCCATCGTGGTGTATGCCGCTTCGCGTACAGTGCCAGCTTCTTCCAGCTCGGTCATGCCTTTCTTGCTCTTGAGCATGGCCTCCAGGGCAGTACCTTGGCCGGCGCTTTCCAGCAGATTCTTGCCGGCACCTTGTGGATGCACCACCGTCAGACCACGCGCCTTGCCGGCATCGATGATGTCGATGCGGCCGGTTTGCCCATAGCGCATGGCGGCGAGCTTGCGCTTGATGTCGGCCATGCCGTCCGAGAAATCAAAGCCGATAAACAGAGCGCCCACCACCTGGCCCGCCGCATCCTTGATCGGCTCGTACACCGCCATATAGTCGCGTCCGAACAGCTGGGCTACGCCGGTATAGCTCTCCCCGGTCAATAATCCGGCATGGGCCGGATGCTGTGCACCAAGCATGGTGCCGACGGCGCGTGTGCCATCCTGCTTTTTCAGCGAGGTGGCAAGGCGGCGGAAGTCGTCACCTTCGCGAACAAAAACGGTGGAAACCGAGCCGGCCAGCGCGTTGAAACGGTCGGCGCGCTCATTGCCATCGCCAAGCAAT